>CAMOMM010000012.1 GCA_946619805.1 uncultured Bacillota bacterium
TTTCTACACTATAATGCTTTGCGTAATTATAATCATCGTGAAATGATCCGGTATCTGCCGTCAACGGAATTATCTATCTGACCTTTCATGGTAAGGTACTCTCTGATGGCATCATGGATCAGGATACTGCTGCTGGTCCAATTACGGCCATTGGCGATCTTTCTGGTATCATTACCGCCTGATGCCATGTATTCGCTGGTAGCTACCGTCAGGGCATCATCATCAGCGATTTCACTGCCATCTTCTCTGGTCAGTGAAACTACCTTTCCCTTTTCTACGGTAACCCTGATTCCTGAGAAATACAGGTTCATGTTCTTGGAATAGATCTTTGGATCAAGCACCGTTTCAAACAGTTCTCTTATTTCCTTTCCAGTGATGGTTGAAGTGCAGAACGGCTCATTGAAGTAGATGGCCTGCTGAATGATGTAGCGGGTTATATCTCCCTTGGGAATTCTTGGACCGCAGCTGGTCGTATTGAAGTAACTGAAATCAGTACCGGCCTTCCATCTTACCGCATCCGCAAACAGATTACCCTGGGCACTTTCCCCATTGTAGTCCATGATGATGTCTTCAGTAGCCTTGGCAAATACCTCATTGATTTCCCTGTCAAACGGTGCCAGCACCTTACTTACAAAGCCGTCAACTCTTTCATCAGGTATGTCATATCTCTCTTCAAGAGGATAGATTACTTCCGATTCATCCCGTACGACTTTTCCCCTGTTACGGTCATAATACAGTGCGGTATGGATCAGTGACTTCCCGGAAAAGCCGCCCTTATTGACCAGTATCCCGGAGTATCTTTCCGTGATGTCCCCATTGGTATGACCGCCTATAAGCAAGTCTACCGGCAGATCAGCGATCTTTTCCGCCAGTTCGATAAGTTCACCCTGCTGTTTGTTATCCTTCTTAAATGCGCCGATATGAGCCAGTACGATGATGATGTCAGCCTTGTCTTTAAGCAGGTCACAGTTTTCCTTTATTGCCTGACAGGCATCAGTAGTTTCATAATCCGCAAAGTTAGGATAGGTGACCATCTTTTCGGTATATTCAGTCGTTACCCCGATGATACCTATTCTTACGCCCTTTCTTTCCAGAATTACATGTGGTCTGACATTCTTAACCAGCTTACCGGTTTTCTTTTCCACGATGTTGGCGCACAATACCGGTATCTTATCGCAGATGTACTCGATGTTATCTTCCAGAGACTTTCTGCCCCGGTCAAATTCATGATTGCCTAATGTCCATGCATCTGTACCGATCAGTTCCATGCCATCCAGCACATCTTTTCCATACCATAGCAGACGGTTGATCTCATCCCCGGCATCCAGCAGTAAAGTAGCTTCCGGATTATTCTTTCTTACTGACTCTATGGCCTGATAGAACTTCCTTAATCCGGGAATGTAGCTGTCCTTTCGAAACTCACCGCAATAGTCAGCATGGTTGAGTATGTCGATTCTTACTATGTCTTCTACCATGGGCTGTTGTCATTTTCCGGCTTGCCGATGAACAGATAACGGCCAAGCTGCGGCTTTCTTAAGGTCTTATGTCTGATGATGTATTCCTCAATCAGCTCAAACATTCTGACTCCGGTTTCCTGCCACTTGACTGACTGGGCAATTGCCCTGGTACCGTTACCACCGGAGCTCATGTATTCACTGGTAGTTACGGTATATTCCTTATTCAGATCAATGTCAGTTCCATCCGGTTCCTTAATATAGACTACCTTGTGTCCCTTAGGCTGGGTGTGGTCCATCTTGACGTTGAATCCGGCAAAGGAAATGTTGCCATTATTGCCGAAGACATCCGGATCGTGAACCAGTTCAAACAGATCCCAGATCTGCCTGCCGGTATAAACGGAATGATACAGCGGATCATTGAACCCGGTAATGTCCATCGCACTGCTTCTGTAAAGATCTCCCTGAGGCAGAATTCTGCCCAGGGAAGTATTGTTGAAATAGACAAAGTCACTTGGACACTTTTCCATGATCATGTCAGCCAGTAAGTCAGCCATCGGGCTTTCAAAGTCAAGACGGCTTGGAATGTCTTCATCGGCCTTGCCGATGACTTCAGAGAAGTAGTACTCCTTCGGTCCGACTACTCTTTCCACGAATTTGTCTACTTCAGGATCATAAGGGAAATCTCCTCCCTTGACATCGATTACTTCACCTTCTCTTTTTACAACCTTTCTGGTTTCAGTGTCGAAGTAGAGAATGGCATGAGGCAGTGAGACACCGCCAAAGCCGCCCTTGGTAACAATGCAGTCCTTATAGACTCTGGCATAGTCTCCAGGAATGTGGCCGCCGATCATGCAGTCAGGCTTGAGATCAGCAATCTGATCCAGTACTTCGATCAGTTCACCTGATTCATCAGTATCCGTAAAGTAGAATGGGAAGTGAGTCAGTACGATGATTACTTCAGCACCCTCTTCTCTCATCTGCGGAATGTACTTGCGGGCACATTCAACGGAATCAATTACGGTATACGGCTGGAAATAACGGTAGGTAACCATGTATGGAGTATATTCAGTGATCAGACCAAGCACCCCATACTTAATGCCGCCCTTTTCAAATACGACATATGGCTTTGCTCCTTTAACCAGATTGCCTGTTTCCTTTTCAATGACATTGCTGCAGACGATCGGTACGCCCAGATCAAGCAGTCTCCTGCTGGCGGCTTCAATGTTTTCCCTGCCCCAGTCAAAGTCATGGTTGCCATAGTTGTAAACATCAGTCTTCAGTATGGCAATGCCTTCCTGAACGTTTTCATGCCACAGCCAGCTTTTGAAGTTGTCGCCAGCGTCCAGTAACAGCGTATGTTCCGGATTTTTGCTTCTGACGGACTCAATGGCGCTGTAGAAGCGGGAAATGCCCGGCTGTTCAAAGTCTTCGCGGAAACTTGCTCCGTAATCCGCATGATTCAGTATGTCTATTTTTACGATGCTCATCCTTTCATTCCTCCTTTGCTGACACCGGTAACGATTTGCTTACGGCAGAACAGGAATAATATGATTACCGGAATTACTACGATTGAGCTTCCAGCCATTAATCTTTCAAATCTGACACCGGCCTGATCGGTAAAGGCAAACAGTCCAAACGGCAGTGTTCTGTTATCTACGGAACCAACTACCAGGATTGACCACATAAAGCTGTTCCAGCAGGCCAAGGCATCAAGAAGACCGATCGTTACCAGAGATGGCTTGGCGATAGGAACCATTACTTCCCAGAGATACTGCCAGTCACTTGCCCCGTCAACTCTGGCTGAATAGTACAGAGAATCCGGAATGCTTAGGAAGAAGTTACGCAGTATGTAGGTATAGAATATGCTGGAAGTAAACGGTATGATCAATGCCACTAAGGTATCATACAGTCCCATCTTTACAATGGTCGTATAGTTGGTAATTATCAGCATTTCATATGGGATCATCATTAATGAAACCATCAGGGAGAAGATGATGTCTCTTCCCGGGAACTTTAATCTGGAGAAAGTAAAGGCACACAGAATGGTATTGAACATTGTTGCGGCCGTACATACGATGGTAACGATGACACTGTTACGGAAATACTTAAGGAACGGTGCCGTCTTAAAGGCATATATGTAGTTCTCCAGAGTAGGATTATGCGGCCACCAGGTCGGAGGCATGCTGCCGCATTCTGCCCAGGTCTTAAGTGATGATATCAGCATCCAGATGAATGGAAAGACCATGATGAAGCCGCCAATTGCCAAAAGAACATAGGTAATGATGCGGCCGGCACTTATTTTCTTCATAGCTTCTCTCCTTTCTATTTATAGTAATTCGTCTTCTTCGATATGAGGTTCTGCAGCAGTGTGAATACGGCAATTATGACAAACAGTACCATTGCACTGGCCGCTGCATTGCCCAGCTTATTCTTGTTCCAGAACATGTCATACAGATAGTAGATTACCGTATACAGGTTGAAGGCCGGTCCCGGCTTTCCCCCATACAGTACAAACAGTGAGTCATACACCTTGAATGCTGACATCATGTTGACGATGGAAGTCAGTATTATCGTCGGCATCAATAACGGAATGGTTATGTTGAAGAATATGTCCCTGCTTTTGGCACCGTCAGCTCTGGCTGCGGTATAGTAGACCGGGTCAATGTTCTGCAAGCCTGCCAGTAACAGTATGATCGTAAATGGCAGCATGCTCCAGATGCCGTAGATGCAGATGCTGGCCATCGTGAATCTTACATCAGCCAGCCAGTGTATGCGGTCAATGCCGAATAAACCGATGAAATAGTTAAACAGACCGTAGTCGTAATCATAAAGCCAGCGGAAGATCATGCCTATGGCAGTTGAACTGGTTACTAACGGCAGGAAGTAAACGGTCTGAAACAGTCCCTGCAGTTTCTTGACGCTGTTTAACCCTACTGCGATCAGTAATGACAGTGCCATTGAGATCGGCACTACGATCAGCACGTACTTGGTCGTGCTCTTTAAGGCATTTATGAAGTTAGGATCCGCAATTATGGCCTGATAGTTGCCAAGCCCGTATCCGGTGAACTTTCCGGACAGGAAACGGTAGTTTTCCATGAAGCTTAGCAGTACCGCCTTAATGAACGGATATACGGTAAAGATGATCAGTCCGACCATAAACGGCAATGAGAACAGAAACGGCTTGATCAGTGATTTGGCCGTGATCTTCTCATCCGTGTCCTTGTAGGTGCGGACTCTTTTTTTCTTTTCAGTCATATTAGCAATACCTTTCCCCGCTCTTTTCATCAAACAGGAAAACACCCTTGTCCTTGAACTGGACCTTGATGATCTCTTCAGGGATAAGTTCATAATCGGCATCGCAATAGCCACGCAGATTATTGTTTCCGATGTCAATGTTAAGCAGCCAGTCCTTGCCGGAAGAATACATGTCATTGACCTTGGCTGAGATGCCGTTTTCGCCCTTGTTGAAGGTTACTGATTCAGCTCTGGCAGCCAGTATCGTTCTGGTACCTTCTGCCACATCAGCCTTGATTGGAATGATCTCATCAGTTCCATCAGGCTTGAAGCCTGAAGAAGTATACTCGCCATGCAGCTGGTTAATGGTAGGATTACCGATGAAGTCAGCAACAAACAGATTGGCCGGGTTATTATAGATGTCCCTGGTAGCGCTGAACTGCTGCATTACACCAAGTTTCATTAAGACGATGTAGTCACTGATGGAAGTTGCTTCTTCCTGATCATGAGTGACAAATACGGTGGTAACCCCGCTTTCACGCTGAATTCTTCTGATTTCCTCACGCATCTCCAGACGCAGTTTGGCATCAAGATTGGATAACGGTTCATCCAGTAACAGTAACTTAGGATTCTTGACCAGGGCACGGGCAATGGCGACTCTCTGCTGCTGGCCGCCGGATAATTCCTTAGGCAGGCGGTTGAGATACTCGTCAATGTGAACCATTCTGGCTATTTTCTTAGCCCGGGCAATTCTTTCATCCTTAGGTACTTTCTTTATCTTTAACGGGAAGCAGATGTTCTGTAATACCGTCATGTGCGGGTATAAGGCGTAGTTCTGGAATACCAGTCCGACTTCCCTTTTATCAGGAGTCAGATCAGTAACGTCAGTATCGTCAAAATAGATCTTTCCGCTGGTGACCGGCAGTATACCGCTGAGCATGTTCAGCATGGTACTTTTGCCGCACCCTGACGGTCCTAACAGAGCGATCAGCTTGCCGCTTTCAAACTCTGCAGTAAGATTGTTTACCGCGATGACCGGTTCCCCGTTTTTATCGCGGCTGGCGAATTTCTTGGTGAGATTTTTAATTGTAACTTTCATAAGTCCTCCCTTTTTACCAGCCTGCCGTCGATCAGGCAATATCTGATGTATCTTTCAGGTACCAGGTTGTACCCGTTATAAACTCTTATTCTTTCCGGATGGCGGCCATGATAGCCAATGACCACCTTCGGGTCAATCTGCTGTACAAAATATTCTATCTGCGACGGGTAGCCGTGCTGATAGTACTGCGGGTCATCATAACTGGCAAATCTGAAGCCGGCCAGTTCGGCTTTTTCCTTTAGATTTCTTATTTCACCTGAGGTAAACGGATAACCGTCAGCGTGAATGTACAGTCCGTTTTCATTAGGAAACTGACTGATCAGTTCACGGTCTTCATACTTCAGGTGAAGGTAATATCTGTCCGGTTCTTTCTTAATGTCTTCAAGTGATACCACCGGACAGTTTTCCAATAATTCCTGATACCACTTTTCATCTTTCCATCTGTCATCTGGATAGACATTTGGTACTCCTGTTGCGGTCTTATAGATCAGGTAACCGGCATCAGGAGAAAATACGGCTTTTCTAACATACTTCTCAGCCCACTTCATGATCCAGTCAGCGTCCTGAATCTCTCTTTCATAGTAATTGAAGATGATCAGTCCCTTCTTCTGACTATACAGCTGTTCAAGTTTTTCATAATGCTGCATGTAGTCAAGCATGCCTTCAGGAACCTTTTCATCTGGAACTATCGCATCAGGATCAACAGTACCGAAGAATCTGGTTAATACATCATCGGTGAAGTTGCAGCAGTCACAATACAGTACATCTACCTTCCTGTCCTTGAAGATCTGCATTTCTCTTTTCACCAGTTCAGGACACTCTCCTGCCAGAGACAGATCAGCCGTATAGCCAACCTTCAGATCATCCGTTTCCACCAGAAAGCCATACATCTGATGACCTAAGGTTCCGTTAATGATCGGGGTTACCCTGATGTCACCTTCCTTTATGCACTGATCTGGCTGAAAGATGTCATAGTCCCGGCCAACACTGTCAACACCTTGACCGATGTCTTCCAGCGCCATTTCAAGTGAACGGGCAGTTTCTGAAAGATAAACCTTTACACCTGGCGCAAGAGCACCGATGTTGGCCATGTGGTCAAGATGCAGGTGAGAAACAAATACCGAGGTATGAATTGGACTTTCTTCCGCCGGGATCAGATCACTGCCTTCAAGATACTTTTTCGGATAAAGCCCGTCAATTGCCGGCAGTAAGCCAAGGGCAATCTTATCCTTTATCCAGTTATCATCATGCACTACATAGGGCTTCTGTTCAGGGATAAACGGTGCCCCGAAGTCCATGATGACGCGGTGATTGCCCCTGACTATAGAAAAAACGGCTCCCATTGATTCTCTGGTACCGATGTAAGTTGTAAGCTCAGTAAGATTGTTATTCATGACAAATACAGTAAAGCCATACGCTTATTGCTAAGCGCATGGCTTTCATCAGTTTTTAATTAATTGCCTTTTAAAGCAGCAGAAGTGTTGGCGTAGAAGGCTTCAACAGCCTGTTCAACAGATACGTTTTCACCGTCTAATACAGCTGTACGGATCATCTTCTGGATTTCATCTCTGACAGCGTTGCTTCCCGGGCAGGCTCTTAACCAACCCATGCAGTCTGCCTGTTCAGTCATGGCCTTGGCAGCCAGATCGTTAGCAGCGTATTCCTTGTATATGGCAGTGTCATAAGCAGCCTTGTAGCTAGGAATTGTGTTGAATCCTGCAGCCCAGGCAGCAGATACTTCTGCACTTGCATAGTAGTTCAGGAACTTGAAGCAGGCTTCCTGCTTTGCATCAGTAGTCTTGAAGATGACATATCCACCACCCCAGTTAGGAATGTACTTATGAGTTCCTTCCTGTGGGATTGGAGCGATACCAGCTTCAAACTTGCCATCGTTCATCAAGGCATATGAAGCACCGGCACTTGAACCGATGTATGCTGGTAATTCGCCGCTGGCGAATGGTACTGAACAGTAGGTGTTGGTTTCCTTCAGTGTGAAGTAACCAGCCTTGCAGTTGTCAACATACCACTGTAATAACTTGGTTGTTTCTTCCTTTGGCCAGCCGATCTCCTTCTTATCCATGTCGATGTAGGTGAAGCCTCTCTGAGTCATGATGTCCTGGAAGTCATCAAGTTCATCATCCATTGAGAAGCCAGCCTTGCCAGTGTGTTCGTAGCAGACCTTGGCGTTGTAGAGGAGTTCATCCCAGGTTGTAGGAGCCTTCAGGTTGAGCTCATCAAATAAAGTCTTGTTATAGAAGTAAACCTGTGAACTGGATGAGATTGGGAACAGATAAGCGCCGCCCAGCTGGGTGCATTCTTCATAAGTTTCACCGATCATGGAGTTTTTCCAGTTTTCCATTGAGCCATATTCTTTCTCGATGTAAGGGGTCATGTCAACGATCAGATCGTCAGCCAGATATTCTACTGCGTCAGTAGCGTATCTTGAAACGAAGTCAGGACCATTGCCGTTTCTCAAAGCCATAGCCAGATTGCTGTCATAGTCAGTATAAGGCTTCTGCTCTCCAACAACGATAATTTCACTCTGTGACTTATTGAAGCCGTCAATGATCTTATTGAGAGCTTCAAGATGCTGGTCAGTCAGAGTGTGCCAGAATGTGATTGTGATAGGACCAGTTGGTTCCTCTTCTTTCTTTCCGCCATTGCCACATGCAGTCATGGACAGAGTAAGAAGAGCAACAAGAACTAATGTGATAAGTTTTTTCATGCTAAAAATGCTCCTTTCCTTATCCTTTATGTCAACGGGCTCCCTAATTCCCAGTTAACAACCATTAAGCTCTTAGATTAGATTTCTTACATATTATCATAGCATTGTATGTAATTGTTTTCAATCAGTTCCTGAAATGGACATTACTGATACCGGTAACTCAATGACCGCAGAATTACCAGTAAACATTCAAATACACAGAATGCCGGACGTATTTCAGCATTCCATCAACAGAAAGACATCTTAACGCAATTGATGATCACCCGGTGAAACTTCAGTATGAATATCAGCTTTTCGAAATCTCTCCATGCCGGATACTAAAGACTGACAAAAAAAAACCGGTCTGTAATGATTTACAGCCTGGTTATTTTATGGGTATCCAAAAAAGGGATCGCTTCAGCAATCCCTTTACCAAAAGTTTAAAGATCGTTTCCCTGTTATTCAGGTGGGTATCCTGTGAATAATTTTAGGATTCCTTTTTCAAGGCCTTCAACACCGTTATCCAACATCCGGATTCCCTTTAATCTCGTGTCGGAAATGCATGTACACTTCTGGCACTTTCATTATAGCGCATTTCTCAGTCTTCAACAATCCTAATATGAAGTTCTTCCAGCTGTTTCTGATCAACTTTATCCGGTGCGTCGCTCATCGGGTCCTTGGCATTGGCATTCTTAGGGAAGGCAATGACATCTCTGAGTGATTCGCTGCCGGTCAGGATCATGGCTACTCTGTCTAATCCCAGAGCTAAGCCGCCATGAGGAGGAGTGCCGTATTTCAGGGCATCGATGAAGAAACCGAAACGGTCCTTGATCTGCTCATCGGTCAGACTTAACAGTTCGAAGATCTTCTGCTGCATGTTGCAGTCGTAGATTCTTAATGAACCGCCGCCCAGCTCATAGCCGTTGAGAACGATGTCATAGGCATAGGAACGGACTCTTTCCGGATCGCTGTCGAGATACTCGAGGTCCTCGTCCATCGGTCTGGTGAACGGATGGTGTTCGGAATAGTATCTGCCATCCTCTTCACTCCATTCAAACATCGGGAACTCGGTGATCCATAAAAAGTCAAAGGTTTCCGGATCATACAGATGCAGAGTCTTGCCGAAGTGGCTTCTTAAGGCACCCAGGGCACTGCAGGTCTTGCGCCATTCACCGGAGACGATCATCACCAGATTGCCGTTCTTCAGATTCAGTCTGTCAGCCAGAGCCTTCTTTTCCTCTTCGCTGAAGAACTTTACGGCGCTGCCTTCCAGCGTGTCGTTTTCATACTTCAGGATGACCAGACCCTTAGCCCCGTTTTTCTTGGCCAGTTCGGTCAGCTTGTCCTGTTCCTTGCGGGTATAGATCTCGCAATGATCGGTAGTGATGGCCTTGATGGCTCCCTTGGCTGCAAGTCCTTCCGCAAAGGCCTTGAACTCGGAATTGCGGAAGATGTCGGTGACATCCTGCAGCTTCATTTCAAAACGGGTATCAGGCTTGTCTGAACCGTACATGTTCATGGCATCAACATACTTGAAGCGTCTGAACGGTGTTTCGATGTCGATGTTCTTGACATCCTTCATGACCTTCTTAAGCAGGCCTTCCGTCAGTGTCAGAATCTCATCCTGGCTTAAGAAGCTTGTTTCAATGTCGAGCTGGGTGAAGTCCAGCTGTCTGTCAGCTCTCAAGTCCTCGTCACGGAAGCATCTGGCTACCTGATAATATCTTTCAAAGCCGGCAACCATCAGCAGCTGCTTGAACTGCTGCGGAGATTGAGGTAAGGCATAAAAACAGCCTGGGTGAACACGTGATGGAACAAGATAGTCTCTGGCTCCTTCTGGTGTGCTCTTGGCTA
>CAMOMM010000013.1 GCA_946619805.1 uncultured Bacillota bacterium
GATTATTGACAGCATGCTGGCTTTTGATCTGCTGACGGAGAGGGAAATAGAAATATATAAGAGAGGCCGCAACAGTAAGGCCCATAAGGCACCGAAGAATACTGATCCGGTAACTTACCATAAGTCAACGGGTTTTGAAGCCTTATGGGGATATCTGTATGTGAGCGGACAGATGGAACGTCTGAAACAGTTATGGGACTTTATCAGGACCCTGAAGGAGAAATAGTATGTCACAATATGTATACGGGAAAAACGTTGTCAGTTCCATGCTGAAGGACAGACGTGAGATCCTTACACTTTATCTTCTGGAAGGACGCAAGGACATTGAAACAGTCAGCCTGGCCAAATCACAGAACATAAGGATCAAATATGTTTCCAAGGCGGAACTTGATAGACTGGTATCGGGAAACCATCAGGGCTATGTAGCCGAAGTCAGAGAGTATAAGACTTATTCCATAGAAGAAATAACTGATTCCATTCCGGAAGGAAAGCTGCCGCTGATCGTGGCACTTGATTCCCTGCAGGATCCTCATAATCTGGGCGCCATATTAAGAACGGTGTCCTGTGTGGGCGGAGACGGCGTCATCATTGAGAAAAACCGCAGCGTTTCACTTAACGGTACGGTTGCCAAGGTGTCCGTGGGAGCGATAGACAAGGTCAAGGTTGCTCAGGTTACCAACCTGGCTCAGACTTTGCGTAAGCTCAAGGACATGGGTTACTGGGTGATCGGAACGGATGTAAATCAGGCTCAGGATTACCGCCGGGTACGTTATGACATGCCGGTGGTATTAGTTATCGGAGCAGAAGGAACAGGCATGCGCCGCCTGATCGGTGAGACCTGTGATCTTAAGATAAAGCTTCCGATGGAAGGTGACATCGGTTCACTGAATGCTTCAGTTGCCTGTGGCATTCTCCTGTATCAGATCTATTCACAGCGTTTTCCACTTTAGAGGGAAGACGAGGATGACCAGAGAAGAAAGAGAACAGATCAATTTGGAATTACTGGTGGATTTAACCAGACAGAAATCAGACAGCGCCTTCGAGATGCTGTCTGATTACTATTATCCGGTAATAACGGCCCTGTATCAGGAAGTAACCAACGGCCACAGTTTCATCAGCCGTGATGAAGCCATGCAGGCCGGCAAGATAGGCTTGTACAATGCAGTTTGTTATTACCGCGATGACCGCAACATGAGCTTCAATAACTTTGCCAAGCTGTGCATCAGAAGAGAGATCAACGCCTGGCAGCGCAAGGAGATCAGATTCAGCTATATTGATGACCGTCAGATCGTCTCGCTGGACCGTATTGTACAGGATGGCGATGAGATCTCCTACATGGAAACAGTTGAATCAAAACTGCCCGGCCCTGACCTGAGAGTAAGGGAAAATGAACTGGTACAGGATATTTTCACAAGAGTTGGTAATGATTCAATTGAAGGAAAAATCCTGAAATACCGCATGGAAGGGTACAGTTATCAGGAAATTTCGGACTTTCTGGAGGTAAATAAGAAGTTTGTTGATAATTCTTTGCGAAAAAGCCGCAAGAAAATCGTTTCTCTGTTTGACTAGTACAGGTTATTTATGATACATTTATAAAGCAGCGAAAGGAGTTTTCATAGTGAGCGAAAAGGTAATTTTAACTTGTTCAGAGTGTTTATCACGTAATTATACGACCACTAAAAATAAGAAAACTCATAATGACCGTCTCGAATTAAGAAAGTACTGCAAGAAATGCGGAAAGTATACCGTACATAAGGAGACGAAGTAGGAGGCTATTATGGCACAGAATAAACAGCAGACACAGAATAAGAATCAGAAGAAAACGGAAGTTAAGGAAAAGCCGTTAAAGGATGTCCCAATTCAGCTTAAGTGGTTTACACCTGAGGGAATCAAGACAGAAATAAAGCGTATCAGATGGATCAAGTTCCCTGAGCTTCTTGAAAGCACGGGCAAGGTCCTGATGTTCTGTATTTTATTTGGAATTTTCTTTGTTTTATGTGATCTTGTTATATCCAAGGTCTTACTGATGATTGGAGTAGGTGCATAATGGACGAAAAGAAAACAGAAGAAAAGAGACAGTGGTACGTTGTCAATACCTATGCCGGTCACGAAAACAGAGTTAAGGAAAATCTGGAAAGACGTATTAAGACTATGGGCATGGAAGATAACCTCTTCCAGGTAGTTGTTGCGGAAGAAACCGAAATCGACTATAAGGAAAAGAACGGGAAGCCTGTCAAGGTCACAAAGACCAGAAACATGTTCCCTGGCTATATTTTCGTTGACATGATTATGTCAGATGATGCCTGGTATCAGATCAGAAATACCCCTGGTGTTACCGGGTTCATCGGATCAAGCGGCGGCGGTGCCAAGCCTTTGCCGGTTCATGATGATGAAATGATCAACATCCTGCACAAGCTGGAACTCACAGATGAAAAACTCGTTGTCAACTTCAAGGTCGGCGACAGAGTCAGAATTCTGTCAGGCCCGTTTGCCAATGTTGAAGGTGTTGTTGAATCCATGAACGATGAGACAGAAGTGGCAACAGTTCTGACTATCATGTTCAGCCAGGAAACTCCGACAGATGTTTCTTACATCGACCTGGAAAAGCTTGACTAAACATTAACTGAACAGACGAAAAGTCCCCAGGCGGGACTTTTTTCGTGTGAATAAAAAAGGGAACCTGGTTCCCTAATAGTTGTTTGTATAAAGTCTGGCCATCAGATGCTCTCTGATCTTTTCCAGCTTGTCAATGGTTTCGTTGACGCTGTCACGGGCATTTCTGATCTTTTCCTGAACCATCACATCAGAGACAAAGTTGTCAAACAGGAAGTCGGTTGTGCTGAGAAAGCCGCCCGGCAGGAAATCAACACTGTCAATGGTGGTTTTGGAATGAAGACCTCTGAGCAGTCGGTTGATGTTGTTTTTGGCCAGAGTCAGATTCTGATCGGCGTTCTGCATCTTTTTGCGCTTGGCCAGAGATATAAACAGGGCACCGCCGAGAATGTCAGCTACACCCCAGCCATAGGCCCGGTTAAGATCTTCCAAAGCCGTATGCAGATAAAACAGCGCCTTTTCACAGTTGTCAAGTGCACCCTTTAAATCAGTCCCCGTATAATCCATAGGCCTACCTCACATTCTCTTATTATTATACAGTCATCTGTGGTAGAATAAAACTAATTGGGAGAAAAAAGATGTTAAGATGTCCTAAATGCGGTAAGCCGTTATCAAAAGATGAAAAGAGATATTTCTGTGAAGAAGGTCACAGTTACGACATAGCTAAGGAAGGTTATGTCAATTTAATGCTGGTCAATCAGAAGCACAGCAAGAATCCTGGCGACAATGATGAATCACTGGCTGCCAGAAGAGCTTTTCTGGGCAAGGGATACTATCAGCCATTGGCTGAATATCTGGCTAAGACAGTGCAGGAACTGATTCCGGAACAGGGAACATTCCTGGACCGGGGCTGCGGTACCGGGTATTATCTCAATCATCTGACGGAAAATGTTACAAAGAACATTCAGTATTATGCCGTTGACATTGCCCGTAAGGGTGTGGCCATGACGGCCAAGAAGAACAAGAAGGCTGTCTGTTTTGTCGGCAGCGTATTCCATCTGCCTTTAGACGGAGAGAGTCTGGACGGGCTCATGAGTGTCTTTACACCATACAGTCGGGAAGAATTCAGCCGTGTTGTAAAGCCGGGCGGATATGTCATTGCGGTAACCCCGGGCAAGGATCATCTCTATCAGTTAAAGGACATCGTTTATGACAGCATTTATCTCAATGAGGAAAAAGGCTATGACCTGCCTGATTTCAGACTGGTGAAAAAGGAAAACGTCACTTATGAAAAGACGCTGGAAAGCAGAGAAGACATTGAGACATTATGGCGTATGACGCCTTATTACCATACTACCTACAGCGGCAACAATGACCGCCTCAAGCAGTATGACAGTCTTAATACTGTCATTGATTTCCTGGTTTCCGTATACCGTAAGGAGCTTTAGAAATGAAAAAGCTTCTTATTCTTTTATGTTCATTATTAATATGTATTATTTCAGGATGCCGGAAACCGGCAGGCCGGCCGGCTTATGCTGCCGTGCTGACAAATTCCGCCAATGATACGGCAGTAGTGATCGTTACCGACAGGGATAACAATGAGGTCTTCCATAAAGACATAGAATATCCCGGGGAGGTCTATTTCGGTGAAAAAGCGCTGTATTACACGCAGAATCACCGTGATTACAGTTCTCTTAAGTACGCTGACGGCAAGCCTTCAGATGAGATAAAGGATATTTCCGGTACCATCATATATCATGATGAAGTAAACGATACTTATACCTATACCTCAACCAACATTCTGGTTTATTCGGTACTGGATGATACGGTAGTGAAGATTGAAGATGTGCTGATGGTCAATTACATCGACGGGCGTTTCTATGTGGTAAGAGGGGACAGGAGTGTAGACGTATACGGCTCAAAGGGCATTGAACATCTGTACTCCGTTAATGCGGTTGATACAACTTATCTTTCATGTACAGAGATCAACGGTAAGGTCTACATGGTGATGGATAAGGGTTATGCTGAAATGCCTGAAGAAAATACGGAAGAACTGACGGTTTACCTTTACAGTGAACAGGTGGATCAGATCAATGCGGTCAGAAAAGACCTGTTAAGCTGTTACAGTAATGGTGAAATCAGAAACTACCGTATCAGTTTTGATGCCTATCGCATGATCATGACAGCTGAACCGGCCAGCCGCAGTTATGATGACAGTGACTTTGAGAACATGTATCCGGAATTCTACCGGAAAGGATATATCGTGGAATACTTCACGATACTGGGGGATATCTGATGAGTTATAAGGTATTTATATTTGACATTGACAATACTCTGACCAGTTCCCGTAACTGGCAGTTTGTGCCGAGTGCCGTCAGGGCTCTTAAGCAGCTGAGAGAAAAAGGATATACAGTTGTCATTTCCAGCGGACGAACACCGGGACTGGCCGTGATGCTTGATGAAGCAGGCGTCGAGTATGACTATTTCGTCGGGGCCAACGGTCACATGGTTGCAGACAGTCACAGAAATGTGCTGTGGGAAACTCATTTTGATCCTGAACTGTGTGAAAGGATCGAACGGTTTGTCCGCAAGCATGACATTGGCTTTTTCTGGAAGTTTACCGAAGGACCGTATATCGTCGTTAACAACGAGACGATAGAAAGGATCTTCAGCGTCTACCACTGCCATGGCATTGAAAAACCTGCTCCATTTCTGACTTTCGGCGGGGCCATGGTGACTGAAACTGAAAAGGAAAGAATGTTTTTTGAAGAATTCAAACAGGAAATTGACAGTGTAAACGGCGGTGCTCTGATATATGACATCCTGCGCAAAGGCGTCAGCAAGAAGGACGGCATCAGGGAACTGCTAAGGATCCTTAATGTCAGTAAGGAAGAATGCATGGCCTTCGGTGACAGTGCCAATGATGTGGAAATGCTGGAGTATGCCGGTAAGGGAATTGCCATGGGTGACGGGCGGGAAGCCTGCCGAAAAGCCGCTGATTATGTCACGGCGGAAACTTATAACGACGGTATCGAAAAAGCCTTAAAATACTTTGGTATTTTATGATATAATTTTTAAGTGTGTTTGTTTTGGGAGGTGAGAACATCATGAGAAGAATTGCGTTTGACAGTGACAAGTACATCAAGCTGCAGTCAGCTAAGATCATGGAAAGAGTGGCCAGGTTCAACAACAAGCTGTATCTGGAATTTGGCGGTAAGCTTTTTGATGATAATCACGCTTCCCGCGTATTGCCTGGATTCCAGCCTGACATCAAGATCAAGATGCTCTCACGGCTGGCTGACAAGGCTGAGATCATCATTTCCATCAATGCTCATGACATTGAAAAGAGCAAGAGAAGAAGTGACCTGGACATTACCTACAACCAGGATGTTCTCAGACTGATCGATGCCTTTACCGGTATCGGCCTGTATGTATCCAGCGTTGTCATCACTCAGTATGTTTCCAATGCTCAGGTAGACAATTTCCGCAATCAGCTGGAGAAAATGGGCATAAAGGTTTATCTGCACTACACCATTGACGGCTATCCGACCAATGTTGACCGCATCGTTTCCGATGAGGGATACGGCCGCAACGAATATGTGGAAACCACCAGACCTCTGGTCGTTGTCACTGCTCCTGGCCCGGGAAGCGGCAAGATGGCAACCTGCCTCTCTCAGCTCTATCATGAGTACAAAAGAGGCATCTATGCCGGCTATGCCAAGTACGAGACCTTCCCGATCTTCAACCTTCCGCTGTCTCATCCTGTCAATCTGGCTTATGAGGCAGCCACCGTTGACCTGGATGACATCAACATGATCGACCCGTTCCATCTGTCAGCCTATGGCATTACCGCAGTCAACTATAACCGTGACGTGGAGATCTTCCCCGTTTTATCAAGAATACTGAAGCAGATCACCAACGAAGAGGTCTATCATTCACCGACTGACATGGGCGTCAACATGAACGGCATGTGCATCGTTGATGATGAGGCAGCCAGAGAAGCCAGCAATCAGGAGATCGTCAGAAGATATTATCAGACACTGGTCGATGTCAGAAGAGGCTATGCCCCGGAAAGCTCGATCCAGAAGATCGAGGTCATCATGAACAAGGCCGGGCTTACTCCTGAATACCGTCGCTGTGTTTCACCCGCATTAAAGAAAGCGGAAGATACCAATGGGCCGGCTGTGGCCATTGAACTGGAAGACGGCAGGATCGTAACCGGAAAGAATTCATCGCTGTTAGGCGCTGCTTCTGCAGCACTGATCAATGCGATGAAGGCTGTCAGCAACTTTGACGATGAAACAATGCTGCTGTCACCGAATATCATTGCCCCGGTTCAGAAGCTTAAGACCGAGTATCTCGGCAATAACAATCCGCGTCTGCACCTGGATGAAGTTCTGGTTGCCATCACTATCTCGGCTCAGATGAATCCGTTTGCCGACAAGGCCATCAGAAATCTGCCGTTACTTAAGGGTGCTCAGGCACATTCCACGGTAATTCTGTCCCAGAATGATGAAAATACCTTCAGAAAACTGGGGATTCAGCTGACGTGCGAACCTAAGTATCAGACCAAAAAATTATTCCACGCGAAGTAAACAAAAAGTCTTGACTATACAATACTGAAAATAGTATTATATAAAAGCTACGCAAAATAGCATTTTTTGTGGGAGAAGGAGCAACACTTCATTACCACGACATAACAGAGAAAAAAGGAGGACGTTATGAAAAAGAGAGTTGCTAAAGTATGTAAGCTCCAGTTCATGGCGGGTGGAGCTCGTCCAGGTCCGGCTCTGGCTTCTGCCGGCATCAACATGCCGCAGTTCTGTCAGGCATTCAATGATGCTACCAAGGACAGAAAGGGAGACATCGTACCTGTAATCATTACCGCTTATGAAGATAAGTCATTTGACTTTGTCTGCAAGACTACTCCTGCTGCACACTTGTTAAAGAAGGCTGCTGGTATTGACAAGGCATCAGGAAGCCCTAAAGCTGTCAAAGCAGGAACAATCACAGTTGATCAGTTAAGAGAGATCGCTGCATACAAGATGCCTGATTTAAACGCTAACGATGTTGAAGGCGCAATGAGAATTGTTGCCGGCACCGCACGCAACATGGGTATCGTAATAGAAGGATGGGAATAAGATATGCCAAAACATGGTAAGAAATATGCCGAAGCAGCCAAATTAATCGACAAGACAAAATTATATCCGATCCTGGAAGCTGCTGAACTCGTAAAGAAAGTAAGTTATGCAAAATTTGATGCATCAGTTGAGACAAGCTTCAGACTGAATGTTGACCCTCGTCACGCTGATGAACAGATCCGTGGTGCCATGGTATTACCTCATGGTACAGGAAGAACTCAGAGAGTTCTCGTTATCACACAGGGACCTAAGGAACAGGAAGCCAAGGATGCAGGCGCTGATATGGTCGGCGGAGCAGACATGCTCGAAAAGATCAAGGGCGGCTGGTTCGATTTCGATGTAATCGTAGCTACACCTGACATGATGGGTCAGCTGGGTAGATTAGGTAAGTTATTAGGACCTAAGGGCTTAATGCCAAACCCTAAGACCGGAACCGTAACAATGGATCTGAAGAAGGCCGTTGATGAAATCAAGAAAGGTAAGGTCACTTACCGTACCGATAAGGAAGGCAACATCGCCTGCATGATCGGCAAGACTTCATTTACAGCTGAACAGTTAGCTGAAAACTGGCAGGCATTATATGATGTAATCCTGAAGGCCAGACCGGCAGCTGTTAAAGGCCAGTACATCAAGAACGTTGTATTGAGCGCCAGCATGGCACCGAGCATTAAGGTTGACCACGCTGTATAATCAAAAAAACCAAAAAAAGATTGTAACAATATACCATAGACAGTAACGACCGCAAGGTGTAAAAATGTTACCGAGGTAGGAAAAGTGAGTTTACTATGAACTTTTTGACCCGTTTTGTCTGTGATGAAACGGGTTTTCATTTCTGGTATATTGGCAATGATACTAAAGAAAGGAAGGACATTATGAATCAGACGATTCTGAAACAGAAGCAGGAACTGGTCGAAACCATCGCTGATCAGATCAGCAAGGCCGGCTCAACTGTCGTAGTTGAATACCGTGGCCTGACTGTTGCTGAAGTTACTGAATTACGTAGAGCATTACGCGAAGAAAAGTGTGAAATGGTCGTCTACAAGAATTCAATGGCTCAGCGCGCTGCTGAAAAGCTTGGCTATCATGATCTGCTTCAGTCACTCAAAGGACCGAACGCCATCGCATTCAGTGAAGATGAGATTGCCGCTTCACGTGTCTTAAGCAAGTTTGCTAAGAAGCATGACAAGTTGGTCATCAAGGCTGGTATCGTTGATAACAAGGTTATCTCCGTAGATGATGTCAAGGAGTTAGCCGGCTTACCTAACAAGGAAGGTATGTTATCTATGTTATTAAGCTGTCTGCAATCACCAATCAGTTCATTTGCACGCGCTACTAAGGCCATTGCAGATGCCAGGGAAGCCAATTAGTTTATAGGGAGGAATATATCATGGCAAAATTAACAAATGAAGAAATCATCGCTACATTAAAAGAGATGACAATTTTAGAATTAAACGAATTAGTAAAGGCTATCGAAGAAGAATTCGGTGTTACCGCTGCTGCTCCAGTTGCAGTGGCTGCTGCTCCAGTTGAAGAAGAAGCACCTCAGGGACCAACAGAAGTTGACGTTATGTTAAAGGAAGTTGGCCAGCAGAAGATCGCTGTCATCAAGGCTGTTAAGGAAGCTACAGGCCTCAACTTAATGGATGCCAAGAAGATCGTTGATGCTTGCGCACCAGATAAGCCATCTCTCGTCAAGGAAAAGGTTAAGATCGAAGACGCTGACGCTATCAAGGAAGCTATCTTAGCTGCAGGCGGCGTTGTAGAATACAAGTAATACAGAAAATGAACAGGGGAAGCCGGCTTCAAGGCTTAGGCTTCCCTGATTCATCAGCCAATTATGAGCTATTATTTTACCAGTAACAATGGTAAACAGCCCAACCGAAAGAAAATCACCTTTCGGTTTTTGGCGAGTATGGAGACCTTTATCTCTGATGACGGTGTTTTCAGCAAGGATACTCTGGATTTCGGAAGCCGCGTCCTGCTGGAATGCCTGGTCCCCAGAACTCTTGAGGGAGAGCTTTTGGATCTTGGCTGCGGAATAGGTTACATCGGCATTCTGCTGAAGAAGTACCATCCTGAACTCAAGGTGAGCATGGTCGATATAAATGAAACGGCAGTGCGGCTGGCTAAGGAAAACAGCCGGCTGTACGGTCAGGATAACACTGTGCTTGTCTCGGATGGTCTGGCGGAAGTGGAAGGGCTGTTTGACATCATCGTGACCAATCCTCCTATAAGAACCGGAAAAGATAATATCTACCGTCTTTTTAAAGAGGGTTTTTCGCATCTTAAGCCACAGGGAAAAATGTATGTTGTCATCCGCAAGAAACAGGGGGCCGAAAGTGCTGTCAGATACCTCGGCACTTTAGGTGAAACAGAAGTCATTGACAGAGTAAAGGGCTACTGGATCCTTTCAGTTGAGAATTCTGCGATTGACACAGAAAATCAAAACTGATAGAATTGTAAGATATTATAGTATAATGGGTCAGAATCGCGAATTATGACCCAATTGAAGAGAGAGGAAGGGTGTTGTTAATGAGCAAAGACACATATCGCCTCGTCCATAACGGAAAAAAAGCGGTACGTAGAGATTATTCAAAAGTAAGTGGTACCCTCGAACTTCCAA
>CAMOMM010000014.1 GCA_946619805.1 uncultured Bacillota bacterium
GGTGGCAGGTCTCCGTCGGCCGGTCTTATTTTGCCCGCGTTACCAGTTCACCGTTTACCCACATGTGGTACATCTCCCTGCTGCTGCAGGCAGAACTGATCATACCGCTTTTATACGCCGGCTTCAAGGCGGCTACCCGCTACATTAAATACAACGTCATGCTGATTCTGTTTGTCATTTTGACCATCATCAGCATGGGTGTAATACCTGCACTAATAAATAAAAATGCACCGGAAATGAGAATCTACTTCGGCACTGATGCCAGAATCTTCTCCATTTTTCTGGGCATGGCCTTAGGTTTATGGCGTACCAACGGCAATAAGAGAAAATCCTTTAACTTCATGAGAATGAGATTTGTCAGTGAAACCATCTTTGCGATTGAACTGGCTGCCTTAGTTGCCTTGTTCTTTTTGATAGACCAGACTCACAGCTTATATAAGTATTCATTCATCATTGCTTCATTACTGACGCTGGTGATTATCAATACCGCTACCAACCGCGGTGCCAGAGTATACCGTACACTATCGCTGCCGGTGATAAACCGCATCGCTTCGATAAGCTATGAAGTTTATCTGACTCATTACCCGTTAATGTTCCTGTTCATCTTATTGAATGGCTTTGAAGGAACGGGACTGATCCTGTATGTCCTCAGCGTTCTGGCGGTCTCAATAATTCTGCACTTTGCCTTAAGCATTAAAATGAAGCCTTTCAATGCCGTTACAGCCATGAAACTGGCTTTGTGTCTGGTAATGGTGATCCCGACTTTCCAGGGAGCCATACAGTTCATCCAGGCCAAAGACTATACCCAGGACATGGCCGACATGGAAGCTGAGCTTAACCGCAGCGCCGAACTGCAGGAAGAACTGCAGAAGGAATACCGTGAGAAACGCATGGCTGAAAGAGCACTTCTTGATGACCCGGAGAAGATGATCCGGGACGTTGATGCCAAAAACCTGCCGATTACCGGCATCGGTGACTCCGTCATGCTCGGAGCGGTACCGACATTATATGCCACCTTCCCTAACGGTGACTTTGATGCCGAAGTAAGCCGTTCCCACTATCCTATTATTGACATCCTGCAGTCCCAGAAAAACAACGGTACCCTGGGCAACCCGGTCGTCATTCATACCGGAACCAACGGTCCGTTACCGGCCAGTGCTCTTGATCAGATGGTTTCCATCTGCGGTGACAGATATGTCTATTTCCTGACAACTACCAACAACTGGCAGTTTGCCAACAGAGACACCATTCTGGCAGCCGGCAAGAAGTACAAGAATGTTACGATCATTGACTGGGAAACATATTCCCGGAACCACAGTGAATACTTCTATTATGACGGCATTCACCTTACTCCTGAGGGAAGAATAGGCTATGCCAATTACATTCTCGACTGCATTGCCGAAGACCTCGTCATGCGTAAATACGGCTATGACGTTGACAATTCGGTAATGGGCTTAGGCGACGGTTATCTGCTGACCTGCGTTGACCATCTCAAGGCCCGGCTGGAAGAATCCTACATCGTGACCCGGGAAGAACTTGACTGGGATTCAGTCTTTGAAGACATCGAATCCATGATCTCATCCAAGACCATGCCGGCCAAGATCTTCATTAACGTCGGCAACGTCAAGACCATCACAACGGAAACCCTGGATCGTCTGTTCACCTTATGCAAGGGACGCAAGGTCTACATCATCAAGACCCCTATGAACAAGGGTAACCTGACCAATGACAACATTGATGCCGTGGTAGGTAACTACAGTAACGTCACCGTGCTTGACTGGAGCAACATGAAGAAGGAACATCCGGAGTACTTCGCCTTTGACCGCAAGCATCTGACCAAAAACGGCTCCCAGGCCTTTGCCAATTACATCATTGAAAACATTAATCAGTAAGTACAGAAAAAAGAGGTTCATCGAACCTCTTTTCATTTTGTCTTAATATTCAATTACTGGAACAGATTGTAGACATCAGAAATAGGCTTGTTATTGCTGATGGCTTCAATGCTCTTGGCCAGCAGGAATCCAACAGAGAGAACCTTCAGATTCGGAGTGTTCTTTACCCGTTCTTCCGGATGCTCGATCGTATTGGTAATGACGAATTCCTCAATGTCACTGGCAGCGATCCTTTCCAGAGCGTTATGAGAGAATACCCCATGAGTAGCGGCACAGTAGACCTTTCTGGCACCGTGTTCCTTCAGAATGTCGATACAGCCGATCAGTGATCCGCCGGTATCTACCAGGTCATCAACGATGATGCAGTCCTTACCGTCAACATCACCGACCAGGTTCATGGCCTCAGCCACGTTAGCCTGCTGTCTTCTCTTGTCAACAATGGCGATTGGAGCGTCATGCAGACAGTCAGCCAGCTTTCTGGCTCTGGTTGCTCCGCCATGGTCAGGGGATACTACGACAACATCCTTAAGGTTCTTATGACGGAAATACTGACCCAGCATTTCCATGGCTGTCAGGTTGTCAGTAGGTATCTTGAAGAAGCCCTGGATCTGTGTTGCGTGCAGGTCAATACAGACAACTCTGTCCGCACCGGCAACTGTCAGTAAGTCAGCTACCAGTCTGGCAGTAATAGGCTGTCTTGGCTTAGCCTTGCGGTCCTGTCTGGCATAACCGAAATAAGGAAGCACGATCGTAAGTTCCTTACAGCTGGCTCTCTTGCAGGCATCAGCCGCAATGAGCACTTCCATCAGGTTCTCATTGACCGGTGAACAGGTACTCTGAACGATGAATACATGCTTACCTCTGACAGACTGTCCCGGTTCGATCAGGATCTCTCCGTCAGCGAAATGCTTGACTTCGATCTTTCCTTCTTCAACACCAAGATATTTTACAATTTCCGCTGTCAGATTCTTACAAGATGTCAGTGAAAATACAACAATATCCTCTACCATAAATCCTCCCTCTTAGATTTCTTCCCTTCCTTTTCTGGTTTACAGATGTTATTCTCCATCGGTCATGCTGACCCATGGGCCTATCGTAACATCATCGCCGATCTCACAGTTGACCAGTCTTGATGAGATGATCGTATTGCCTTTACCGATTCTGGAATCACAGATGTATGTTCCCTCAGTAATGGTATTGCTTTCGCCGATGACGGTGTTTCCTTCAATGCGGACATTCGGATATATCAGTGTATCCTTGCCAATGGTGACATCGGTAGAAATGTAGGTACTTTTGGTATCAACTATTTCCACACCCTGATCAAGCCAGTAGCCGTTGACTCTGTCTCTTAACCAGGCTGTTGCCCGTACCAGTTCCTTACGGTTGTTGATGCCGCTCATTTCACTTGGATCTTCCGATACCACGGCAGTAACCTTATGGCCATGTTCATTGAACAGGCTTACCAGGTCGGTGACATAATACTCTTTCTGAGCATTGTCGTTCTTAATTTCCGGCAGATATTTCCATAACAGTTCATTGTCAACGCAATAGATGCCGGCATTGATCTCATTGATCCTGGCTTCTTCTTCCGTGCAGTCCTTGAACTCCGTTATCTTTAAGACATTGCCGTCCCAGTTTCTGACGATACGTCCGTAATGAGCCGGATCATCAAGTCTGACAGTCAGTAAAACCAGCGGATACTCTTCCGCCTGTTCAAGCATCTTGTTGTATGTATCTGTCGTAATCAGCGGACAGTCACCGTTAATGATCAGAGTCTTGCCCTTGACACCCTTAAGCTGGCTGGCCTGCATGACGGCATGGCCTGAGCCTAACTGAGGCTGCTGTAAGGCATAGCTTACCTTGTCACCCATGTGCTGCTTAATGGTATCAGCACCGTATCCCACAACATAGACAATATTGTCCACGTTAAGTTTTTTCAATGTATCGTAAATATGATCAACCATTGGCTTGCCCAGTACCTTATGCATGGTCTTGGCTAAATCTGAATGCATTCTGGTACCTTTGCCGGCTGCCATGACTATTGCTGAAATCATAAAAACCTCCAAAAATTCTACGCTTTAATTATACACTAAAACAAACAAATTTCGCTTATCATTACGAATTTATATATATTTTTAAAATATGAAAATACAGGAGTTAAACTGTCCTTATCTTCTGCCAGAACAAAGACACAGGAACCTGACCCGCTCATTACGGTCAACGGATATCCGAAGGTCAGACAGATGTTCTTAACTGCTTCTATTTCCGGTAAAAGCTTTATGGCACTGTCTTCCAGAACGTTCTCCAGTTTCGGTTCCCTGCCTTCCCTTAACCGCTGTACCAGTGCATCGATGTCAGCGTGACGCTCACTGTCCAGCAGACGGAAAACCTCAGCGGTGGATACTCCTTCATCAGGTTTAACCAGCAGGACATGATAGCGTTTCCTGATCTCAATTGGTTCAATTATCTCACCGATGCCCTGCACTCTGGCTGGCTTGTTATACAGACAGAAAGGTACATCAGCCCCCAGTCTGACCCCAAGCTCCATTAATTCTTCCAGCGGACGATTGAGATCACACAGCTTATTGACGGCTCTCATGACGGCTGCGCAATCTGCACTTCCCCCTGCCAGACCGGCCTGCATCGGGATCCTCTTATTCAGAGTTATCCGGAAATGCTCCTTAAGACCATAATGATCTCTCATTAATTCCACAGCCTTATACATCAGGTTTCCCCTGTCCCAGGATAAGGAAGTATTACTGGTGAAACTGTCCTGTTCACTTATTTCAATGTCAATGTCATCGCACAGAGTCAGCGGAACCATCACCATGTCCAGCAGGTGATAGCCGTCTTCTCTTTCTCCAACCACATCCAATCCCAGATTTATCTTGGCATTCGCATATTCTCTCATCTTAATTCCTCATAGAGCTGATGCAGCTCTTCAGCAGTTAACTGTTCTGTCCTGATGTTCCCCAGATCCCTGGTTAACTGATATCCGGCTTTTTTCAGATTGCCGCTTAACAGTTTGCGGCGCTGGGAAAAACAGACATCAAGGAACCTGATGAAGTCCTCATCAGCCTTTCTGTCATTAAAGACAAACTCCATGACCGTACTGTCAACATTAGGGGCCGGAATGAAACCATGCCTGCCGGCAGTGCAGACGACACGGTAATCACTGTACCAGTCAGCCAGAATGTTAAGGGTACCGTATTCATGTCTGGTACTGAAGAACTTGGCGGCTGCTTCCTTCTGCATCATTACCGTCATGCTCTTAAGTCTGTCCTTTTCCCTGAAGCACTTTAACAGAATGTCAGAAGTGATGTAATAAGGCAGATTTGATACCAGAACACTTTTTTCTTCAGGCAGCTGAACCTTCAGGAAATCCCGGTTCAGAAGAGTAAACTTCTCGCTGTCGTACTCCCGGTTCAGTATTTCAATCAGATCTCCATCTATCTCATAAGCCGTCAGTTTACTGCACTTTTCCAGTAATGCTCCGGTAAGTGCTCCCAAACCCGGTCCGACTTCAATGACCCGTTCACCCTGTTCAACCGTATCAGCGATCATGTTAATGACCTTTTCATCCACCAAAAAATTCTGGCCGTATTTCTTCTTGGCCTTCACTTCATACTGACTGATTAATTCCAGGGTTCTTCTAACGTTCATTTTCCAGTTCTTTCAATATGTCTGTCAACTGCTGTTGGGTCATCCCCATCATGTTCAGTCTCTTGAACAGCGTCTTGTTATTGCTGTAACCTATGTGAAGTTTTTCACATAGGTTTGTTCTTCTTTCCTTATTGCCAATGATTCCCAGAGAACAGAACTCTTCCCATTTCAGCGTTTCACTGTCCCTGTCAAAGGTTATGCGGTTTTCCAATGCTTTGATGATGTTTTCGTCACTGACATATTCCACCCCGACATTGCGCCTGCCGATGGCATCAGTTCTATTAACGAAGACATGCTGACAGTCCGGAACGATCTCTCCGATCCTTCTGCGGATAACTTCCCCAGGATGATCGGGATCGGTAAAGACAATTACTCCTCTTTTAGCCCCGATGGTACGGATGGTTTCCAATACATCCTCACTCATGGAAAGACCGTCCGTACAGATCACATCACAGTCAAACAGCTTTTCCAGTCTGTCTCTGTCATGCTTGCCTTCAACCACGATCAGTTCCTTAATCCTTTTCATTAAAGAACCTCTCATAATTATCCATTAACTGCTGCTGCAAAACTGCTTCCTCTATTCCTCTTTCCCTGCAGACAAACTCACCAACGAATCTGACATAGGCCGTTTCATTGGTCTTGCCGCGGTAAGGTACCGGAGTCATGTATGGGCAGTCGGTCTCCAGCATTAATCTGTCCAATGGAACATTGATGACATTCTCTTTCGGAATACGGGCATTCTTGAAGGTAACGACCCCGCCAAAGGCAATGTAATAACCAAGTTTCAGGTATTCCCTCATCATTTCAGCTGATTCACCGAAGCAATGCATCAGAACCTTAACTACCGCATGACCTTTCAGAATGTCATAGGTATCCTGAGCCCGGCTGCGGGAATGAATCAGTATCGGTTTGCCCACTTTGTTGGCCAGATCGATCTGACGGATAAACAGCTCTTTCTGTTCTTCCTTATAGGTCTTGTCCCAATAGTAATCCAAACCGATCTCTCCTATGGCAATGATCCTTGGGTCATTAATGATCCCTTCCATGTACACAAGATCATCTTCAGTAATGTCCTTGACATCTTCCGGATGATAGCCAAAGGCAATGTCAATATAAGGATATTTTTCCTTAAGCTCAAAGGTGTATTCCAGATCCGCTCTGTTCATGCAGATGAACATGTTTCGTCCCACATTAAAAGACAACGATCTCTGCATGTATTCATCCAGATTCTCCCTGTATATTTCATCATTCATGTGACAGTGCGTGTCGATCCAGTAAGTCTTTTCCACCTTAAAAACCTCTCTAGGTAATTATATCATACTCACTCACAGAAAAACCCTGACTGAATCAGGGTTTCGTTCATTAATTAAAGGCGTTCTTGATGTCCCAGTACTTATCAATGTCTGAAGCACCGTTCCAGGTCATGTAGCCCTGGTTGACACCGTTATCCGTCAGGGCATCGATCTGAGCCTTTACCTTGTCATAGCCGTAATATGTACCGTCCTTATAGGAATCATAAGCCTGGATCCAGGTTCTCATTCTGGCCGGATAGTAAGTCTCTTCCTGACGTTCCCGGGCAAAATAGCTCCAGTTCCACATCAGATCATATGGCTGTTTCCAAGGAATGGCCAGACCGTAGTCCCATTCATTGAAATGGTCAGGATAAGGCATGGAACTGATGACATCAGCAGCATTGGACAGGGCACACCAGTACTGACCGTATTGGGTAACATAACCGCCAACCAGCTCGCCGAAGACGTCAACGGATACATAGGCTCCTTCTCTGTGCAGTACTTCCGTAGCATAGTAGACAAACTTGGTAACTGCTTCAATTCTGGATTCGTTATAGGTGTTCTTCATATCAGTATCGGAAGGAATGTATTCCGGGCATCTGACATAGTCAAACTGTATTTCATTGAAACCGAAGTCTCTTACGGCTTCAACACCCAGAGCCACATTGTATTCCCATACCAGTCTGTTGAAGATGCTTGGCCAGTTGGACCAGTTGAACTCATATGGCTTACCGTTTCTGGTAATCGCTGTTTCCGGGTGGTCCTTCAGGAAGCCATCATCCTTGAAAACCGTAATGCGGGCAATTATGTAATATCCGGCATCCTTGATCTTCTTGACGGAATTCTTGAACAGTTCATAGGAATTGATTCCCTCATTGGAGCTTGGCGAATACTTCTTGATGGTCGGTGAATCATAGGCAATGGATTCCCCGTCCTTGATGTCAATGACAAAGGCATTGATGCCGCAGGTGTCAGCCAGCCGGATGTAATCATCAGCGTAGGAAATGGCGTCACCATTGAGATAGAGAGTCTTGCAGACATCAGGCATGACATTACCCGGAATATCCACGAGGTCACTGCCTTCCTTGACGTTTTTAGGATAGTAAGGAATGTCCTTGGCTTCCCCGCCCTCATCATCAGCGTGCTCCGCATAGCGGCTGCCATCCAGTGAACGTTCAACATATTCATAAGCCAGGTGGTATTCATCGCCATACAGGTAACCTTCACCGGCTTCGGTTCTTATCTTATAGATGTCAACAGTTCCGTCATCATTGATTTCCCTGAATCCGATTATCTCTACCGGAACATTCTTGTTGACACTGTAGGCAATTTCCAGCATGTTACCGTTTTTATAGACTTCTTCCGGTCTTTCGGTAAACATCTGCTTTTCCGTAACGCACTGGGTCAGGTAATCAACCAGATACGATTCATCAACATAGTATAGGGTGTCGTTCAGAACGATTTCCTTTTTTTCCGGATGTTCTTCATCTACGACCTTATTGTGCTTGAATTGAACTTCTGTTCCTCTTACTACTGACAGTTCATTACCTTCCTCATCCGTAATGGTCAGCTGCGGTCTGTCATTGGCCAGATAACGGGTCACTGTTTCATTGAGCCACATTTCATACTCAATTCTTTTCTGTTCCTTATACCTGTAATAGCCATATCCCCGACCGCCGATAAGTCCCAGCAGGATGATGATCAGTATTATCTTTGTACTTGTCTTCTTCATATCTCTACCTGATTTCTTTTTATATTATAAATAATATCTTTCCTTCTGACATTTGTTTTTTATCATTTTATTCCGTTATTTCACGCTTCCCTGATCGTTTTGCCGGTAATGTGTTCAATGGTCAGTTCATGAACCAGAACTCTTTTACCGCTGGTTGCGATCTCATGCTCAATGTATTCATCATCAGAAGTAAACTTGTAACTCAGATCACGGCATACTCTTAGGATCACATCACGATCTTCCACTTCTCTGATCCTGCCAAAGACAATGACGCTTCTGAAAGTCAGAGCCCAGTCGCCTTCCTTACGGAATCCGTCATCGTAAACGCAGAATGATACTCTGTCATCTTTTCTGATGGCATCAACCTTATGTCCTTGTGAGGCACCATGAAAGTAGATCTTCCCCGTTTCTTCATCGTAGTAATGATTCAGCGGTACACCATAGGGATACCCATCATCACCATGGACTGACAGAACTCCTCTTTTTGTCTGTTTCAGTATTTCCAGGCATTCTTCTTTGGTTAGCCGCTGTTTGAATCTTCTGACTTCTCTGAACATCTTTACGACACCTTCCCTTTCGACGAAGTAATAATTAAAAGGCTGAATGATCAGCCTTAACATGTCTCTGATCTATTTGCCTACACAGAAGCGGGAGAAAATCTGATCCAGCAGATCTTCCTTATTGTATTCGCCAAGTATTTCCCTCAGGCACCTGTAGGCATTCTCCAGATCCTCATTGACCAGATCCAGAGGGACCCCTTCTTCCAGGGAATCCCTGACTGTGATCATTGAATCCCTGGCCTCCATCATTAAGGCGATCTGTCTTTCATTGGTCAGGGCCGGCTGTTTCAGGGCAATCTGATTATCCGCAAACATCGCATTGATCGTATCGGTCAGCTTATCAATTTCACAGTTGGCCGCACTGATACCCATTTCCACTTTGTCCTCAACCAGATCCTGCTTGTTATAGACAATGATCCTGTTCTTGTCTTTTGTCAGCTCCAGCAATTCCCTGTCCTGTTCATCTATTTCACGGGAAGCATCCAGTACCACGATCACTAACTGAGCCCGGGCAATGGCTTCCTTGCTTTTTTCGATGCCTATTCTTTCAATTGTATTCTCTGTCTCATGGATACCAGCCGTATCAACCAGATGCAGTGTTACATTCTGCAGATGGATATCCCCTTCCACCAGGTCTCTGGTAGTACCGGCAATGTCCGTAACAATCGCCTTATCCTCTGCCAGCAGGGCATTTAACAGACTGCTCTTGCCGACATTAGGCTTGCCGACAATGGCCGTCTTAACCCCGGACTTGATGATCATGGAGCTTTCAGCCACTGTCAGGATGTGTTCACACTGCTTAAGCCAGTCATCAACCATCGGCCTGATTTCTTCCGTAGTTATTATTCCCACATCATCATATTCCGGATAGTCGATGTTTACCTCAATGTTGGAAATAATCTGAACGACCTCTTCCATTAACGGGCTTAACAGTCTTCTGATGCTGCCGGATAGGCTGTTAACAGCCAGAGCGGCATTGTCCTTATTATCGGCCATGATCAGATCGTTGACCGCTTCAGCCTGGGTAAGGTCCATCTTTCCGTTAAGGAAGGCTCTCTTGGTAAACTCACCGTTAATGGCCTGACGGCATCCGGCATTAAGGCA
>CAMOMM010000015.1 GCA_946619805.1 uncultured Bacillota bacterium
TCGTATTCACTGTCTTCATTATCTCCCAGTCCCTTAACCATTTTCATGAAATGATGTTCATCCAGTCCACGGATCTGAGAGAACTGCGATTTGACGGCAACAACCGGCATTTCCTCAAACTGTGCCAGAACAATATAGTTTAGTCTTTTATCCAGACGGCGTACGGCATGGTAATCAAAGATGCCCAGCATCCCGATCTTTTCCTTTTTATCCTCAATGTACTGACCGAAAAGCTCCATGGCATTTCCTGTTATTAAGAACACCGTTCCCTTTTCAATCAGTTCTATGATCCTTTCCTTATATGGTTTAAGTTTCTCCAGAACCAGCAGTTGTTTCGGTTCACTCAAGGATCCCATGCAGATCAGATCAACATCTTCATTAACAAACCACGGTGTTTCATCCAGTGCCGTTTCTCTGAAAACAGCATCATTACAGCACTGCCTGAACAGAAGCATGTTGCCGCCATCACCGTACAGGGTGGTCACTTCAGGATACAGAATTTCCCGCTTCATTCTACGCACCCCTTTCCATAACATTCTCTCTGATGACGTCAATGATATGGTCTCTCATCGCAATGGAGTAAGTTACGTCATGGAGAATGATATATTTGTCCACATCATTAAAGCTGATCAGCGGATCGATTTCTTCGATTTTTTCCGCAATCGCTATTCTTTCCGGTTTTACCCCGGCCAATAACATTCTTATCTTATGTTCCCTGCATCTCTGCCCGATCACGATTATGTGCTTTATCGAATCATCATTCAGGAACTGATAATCCGTACTGTAGAGATAAGGGGTCGCTTCAATGCGGTAATCTTCCTTTACCAGTTCATCATATAACATGATGACTGCTTTATTACCCGGCTCCCTGCCGGCATATTCCATGGTCGTGCTCATGGCTGTCGGATTCTGCCGCTTGCTGCAGAGATCATGGATCTGTACACCGTTTATCTCAACTGTTCTGTCGCGGTTTTCCGGTAATTTTGCCTGTTTCAGCAGACCGGCTATCTGCTCAGGCTGATATCCCAGCTGTCTGAACAGAGTTATGACTGCCGTTTCGTTGTATACATTGAACAGCGCATTACTTAGAACAGGGTATTCGTTTTTCTGCTTTCCTTCCCGGACAACCAGGGAGTTCTCTCTGATTTCCTCAACAAAAACGTTTCTTTCAGGAGATCTGTATCCGCACTTCGGACAGTAGAATTCTCCGAAATGACGGTAATTTCTGTATTTGTATACCGGTGTGCCCCCGCATTTCGGACAGACCGGGAAATCATTGGTCAGGTAATGCTGATCCTTCTGTCCCTGATCGGCTATTCCGAAGAATACTCTCTTACTGTTTTCTCCAATACCGCAGCAGATCGGGTCATCCCCGTTGATGATCAGAACGGTGTCTTTGTATCTGTCGCATCCTTCAATGATGCGCTGGGAAACATAGTCCGGATTGCCATTGCGGTGCAGGGAATCCGTAGCCAGATTATTGATGATCAGATACTGAGGCTTTACCATTTCCAGCATGTAGGCAATGGTTATCTCATCCATTTCCACTACTGCCACATCCTTGGTGGTTCTGTTGAAAATGTCTGTTGCACCTAAGAACAGACGGGCATAACCGGCATTGTCATTAGCTCCCCAGCTGTTATAAGCCACACTGTATCCCTGAGCTTCAAACATGTCGGCAATTATCTTGGTAATGGAGGTCTTTCCATTGGTACCTGTTACTGCCACCACGATTTTCGGTTTGGCAACATACCTTACAAAGTCAAAAAAGAGTCGCATGGACCGCATGCCCGGTCTGTCATCATTGACTCTTCCTTTTCTTATGTAGTACCACAGTACCAGCTTCCCAGCCCACAGGCTGAGGAAAAACCTGAGTTTCTTCATTCAGAAACCTTTCAGCCTATCCGACGATGTCTACATCGATCGGCTTATCCATTTCCTTTTCTCTCTTGGCGGCTGCTTCCGCTTCCTTCTTCCGCTCAATGTCAGCGATCTTTTTCTGCAGCTCAGCTACCTTGCGTTCATTTTCTTCCTTGATCTTTTTGTTTTTCTCTCTGTTCTTCTTGGCTTCATGGAATTCAAAGGTGACCAGCAGAACAAACAGAATGATCATGACGATCAGAATAGCTGTGATTTTCATCGGTACTCTGACTGTCGCATTGAGCTGAATGACAAAGATCAGTTCAATTACAGATAAGGCAAACAGAGCTACTTCCATCAGAATCTGTAAGAATTTCATGTTTCACACCTCCTGTTATTTAGTGTTTTTCTTTTTGAGCATGTCAACAAACTGCAGGGCCTCGATCGGCGTCATGTTATCAGGCTGTACCTGATTCAGCAGTTCTTCTATTTCCTTTAGATGCTTTGGAACCGTTTCGACCATAACCATCTGGGTCTGGTCATTACGGTGTTTCTTGCTTTCTTCAAAAACCTTCAGCAGTTCCCCGGCACGGTCTATTACCGGCTGAGGTAACTTAGCCAGGGAAGCCACGTGGATACCGTAGGACTTATTGGCCCTGCCGTCCTTTACCTTATAAAGGAAAGTGATCTTATCATCTTCTTCATAAACATCAACGTGCTTGTTTCTGATCCCGTTCATGCTGTTCTCCAGTGAAGTCAGTTCATGATAGTGGGTAGAGAACATGGTTTTGGCACCGATGGTGACATCTATGAATTCCAGCATGCTCTGAGCCAGAGCCATGCCATCATAAGTAGAAGTTCCTCTGCCTATTTCGTCAAAGATGATCAGTGAATCCCTGGTGGCATTCTTCAGAGCATTATTGGCTTCCGTCATTTCAACCATGAAAGTTGACTGACCGGCCAGAATGTCATCAGTTGAGCCTATTCTGGTATATATGGCATCAAATATCGGCAGGCTGGCTTTCCTGGCCGGGACATAGCATCCCATCTGTGCCAGTATGACCAGCAATGCGCATTGTCTCATGTAAGTACTCTTACCGCCCATGTTAGGTCCGGTAATGATCTGGATCGGATAACGGTCATCCATGTGGATGTCATTAGGTACATATTGAGTCGTACCCACTTTTTCCAGAATAGGATGCCTTCCTTCCTTTATGTCAAGTACTCTGTCATCATTGAATGTCGGCCTGATATAGCCGTTATTGCTGCTGACCTCACTTAACGCAAAGTTGGCATCAATGACAGCCAGAGCAATTGCCAGTTTCTGCAGGGAAGCAAGATATCCCTTAATAAAGGCTATAAGTTCATCAAACAGTTCGCTTTCCAGTCTGATGGCTCTTTCTTCAGCATGCAGAATGGCATCTTCCTTCTCCTTCAGCTGCTCGGTAATGTATCTTTCCCCGGTTGTAAGGGTCTGCTTGCGCTGATAGCCCCATTCTTCCTTAACCTGGGAAACCATTCCCTTTGACACTTCGATATAATAGCCGAAAACCTTGTTATAACCGACCTTAAGTGTCTTGATGCCGGTTCTTTCTCTTTCGCTCTGCTCCAGGGAAACGATCCATTTCTGCCCGTCTTTCTGAGCGTTACGCAGTTCGTCAAGCTGTTCATTATAGCCGTCACAGAAGATACCGCCCTGATGAGTAGAGATCGGAGGATCTTCAACAATGCAGTTCTGCAGTTTTTCCCTTAACTCATCACAGGCATCAAGTTCATCGTATTCAGGATAAACCCCGGCCTTTCTGATCAGTCTGAGTATTTCCGGAACAGCGTCCAGTGTCTTCTGCAGTCGCAGGATATCTCTTCCGTTGGCGTTGCCATAGGAGACGCGGGCAATCAGTCTCTCCAGATCATATAATTCACTGAGTTTTTCCTTCAGGTCTTCTCTTTCAATGTAATGTTTCTTCAGGTACCCGATCATATCCAGTCTCTGCGTGATCCTGCCCAGATCTCTTAACGGTTTCTGTACCCATTTCTTTAACTGTCTGGAACCTGCGGCACTGCGGCATTTATCCAGAAAACTCCATAAGGTTATGGCTTTACTGTTGGTACGGCTGGCATCAGTAAGTTCCAGATTCTGCATGGTGGAATAATCCATCGTCATGTAGCTCAGACTGTCTTCCAGATCAAAGCGGTCAATGTACTGCATACCTCTTTTCTGGGTTGCTTCCAGATAGTTAAGCAGACGGCCGATGGCCTTTAACAGATGGACATCTTCAATATGTTCATACAGATGCCTGTAATCAGGCAGCAGGGCAGTATCGTCACAGACAGATACCGTGACAAAGTTCTTTATTGAAGCTGCCTTGAAATCTGCGGCAGTTACCACTTCTCTGATATCATTGGCCAGGATGGTCTGCTTCAGCAGATTTATGTCATGCCCTATATCAAGCAGACGGCTTTCCCCGGTCGTTATTTCCGTTATGGCCAGACTGTAGCCGTAATCATAATCGCATAAGGCGGCCAGATAGTTATTGGCCTTTTCGTCCATGATCTCATCAATGGCCGTACCCGGGGTTACTACCCTTATTACATCTCTTTTGACAATGACGCCTTCCTTATTGGCCGGATCCTCCAGCTGTTCCACGATCGCCACTTTATAGCCTTTGGCGATCAGTCGCTGAATATAGCTTTTAACGGCGTGATGAGGAACCCCGCACATAGGGACTCTTTCTTCCACACCGGCATTTCTTCCGGTAAGTACAAGATCAAGTTCATGGGCTGCAGTTTTGGCATCCTCAAAGAACATTTCATAGAAATCCCCCAGACGATAAAAGACAAGCGTATCAGGATACGCTTTCTTTATTTCCAGGTAATGTGTCATCATCGGGGTATACTGTGTTGTCATTTTTTTACTTCGCTTCTAAATACTTCTTTACTCCATTGTATTCCCTTATTTCTTTCTTAAGCTTGCGGGCTATTCTTACACTGCCCGGGCCAAAGAAAAGACGGTGATAGTAGAACGACTCTGTCACCTTAAAGGCTCCTAAATCAATTAACGGCTGTGCCTTGATACGTGAGATATCATAAACAGCTACCGACATGCTTAACGGTGAACCATCTGCAATTCTGAGATTGCCGATACCGCCCAGAGCCTTGATAAGCTCTTTGCGGTTTCTGTCTCCTTCTTTTCCTTCCAGGAAATCAATGGCCAGTACGCCATAGTATAACCAGACAAAGGCAAAGTAAACAACGGCATATCCTGCTCCTATCAGCAGAATGTTCTTCAGACTGTTGGCACTGAGCATGCCGCTCATTTTAATAAATTCAACGATGGTCCCAGGAATCGCAAAGGCCAGAGCCCCGTTATAGAAATATCCCAGATAGATCTCCAGAATGGCGAATACCATGTACAGTGAACTTGACAGCAGGATATGGATCACCAGCAGTAACGGTGAAATAAACAGCAGAAGGATCTGTACGGGAACCAGACTGCTGGAAGTCATTGATACCGCAATGGCAACTATGGTCAGCCCCAGATATCTTCTTCTTTCAATCTTGCTGGAGAACTGGCAGTAAATGCCTATCAGCAAGGCAGGAATGATGAATATATTAATGATGTAATAAGGAGTAATATACTTACCTACACCAAGTTCAACCATTCCCCTGGTAAGCTGAGCAGTCCAGACTCCGACATCGCCCATGTGTACAGTCCCTGTGCCATCCATCCAGTTTCCGCCGAAATTCCCGATCCAGAAACCGTTATGCAGTACATCTTCCAGGCCAAACAGCTCCAGAACTCTTTCGATCAGTCCATATACATAAAGTGCACCTGGATTGGCTGAGTTGTGTGATATGAAAGTCATGATCCTGGTCAGTCCGTTTACCGCAAATGGGAATACCAGAGAAATGGCGATCCCTGCGGCAATGGTTGCCAGGGCACTGGTGATCAGAAACCAGCTGTCATTGTCTATGAAAGTCAGAATTCCATAGTTAAATCTCTGTCTTGAAAGACGGTAGGTAAATATAACGATGAATATGACGATGACACTGGCAACAAAACCCATGTTCAGCGGCCGGCGACTGCTGCCTTCGACACCTCTTAATAAACCGGTACCAAGACTGGTGTAATAACAGCTGTCAAAATCCTGTCTGGCCATGAACATGGTGACCAGATGAATAAGACCGTAACTGATTACGGCTCCTACAACCGGAATACTGTCCTCGTGGATCTTTCCTATGATACTGATTGTTACCAGCAATGGGAAAAGGGTCTTTACCAGACCTCCCGCATACTGAAAAGCCACTAATATCGTCGCAAGGATTTCATTAGTGGACGTAAAGATATTAGGAATCGCCAGCAGAATCATGGCTATCAGGTACATTACTAACGGCCCTTTAATGCTTTCGTAAGTTGAATACCATATTTTCTTCATGCAGTATCCTTTCTAAAACAGATTGGAGAGATTCCTCATGAACTGCACCGGTTCATAATGTGCTATTCCAAATGTCACATCTGACAGAGAAACAGCAACCGTATCTGCTCCTTTTAGATTAATCGCATATCGGTCAAAACACAAGAGCGATGTTTCAACGTAATTGCTTTTCATGACAATGGTGTTATTTCCACTCAACACCAGCGGTGCTCCCAGAGAACGGTAATGAGCATGGTGGATTCCTGCAACTTCAACCAGCTGCAGCACTTCCAGCCCTCTCTCGATGACCGCTCCTTTCAGGGCTCTGTTATAGGCTGTAGAACCGGCCTGTGAACTGACACTTAAGCCGGAACCGCGGAAGGTTTCCAGTTTTTCATCGTTGATGTAAACATCAATGGTTTGAGTCTTCAGCATGTTTTCCACTCTGATCTCATTGATGCCAAGATAGCTCTTACGGCCTTTCTCACTGATAACATCAGCCTGCAGCAGTCTTCTTCTTTCAATTTCCGGTTCCTTATTCAATATGTCATCAATGAACCTGTCGAGCTGATCAACGGTATAATCAATGAAAAAACCAAGAGTACCGGTATTAATGCCAGCAAAGGCGACACTGTCCAGCTGGTTAATGTACTTGTGAACAGCTGTCAGAAAAGCCCCGTCGCCACCGACAACACAGACAATGTCCGGCTGTTTTTCCGAATAGCTCATTGCTCCGTTAAAAAGTCTTCTCTGGATGTCCTTGGCTATTAATAACGATTCTCTGTCGTCTCTGGCTACTATCGAAAACTTTTTCATTCTGTTCACATCCTGTATTAATTATTGTACCATAACTGTGTGAGGTTTAACATATGAATCATGAGGTTGAAACCGAGCTGAAAATGCTGCTGGACCCTGTCCAGATGCAGCGTTTACTGGCTGGAAAATTCAAAAACATACCGTTTATTCACCAGGCAAATACCTATTACCGCAGCAATAATCACAGCCATTATGCCTTCAGGATCAGAGAAAGAAACGGGGAAACTCTTTTCACGCTGAAAGAACATCAGGGAGATGATCTGATGGAATATGAGAAGACTTTTACCGGCAATATGGAAGATGATCCTGAGCTTATGGAACTGCTGGCATCATTTAATGAATACCCGCCTTTTGAAGTACTGGGCCAGCTTAATACCCTGAGAGCTGATCTGGATACCGGTTTAGCAGTGATAAGTCTGGACATCAACTTCTATAACGGTACTTATGATTATGAAATAGAGTATGAAGTAAAGAAACCGCACGATTACCGTGAAGCTTTCACTGCCTTTCTGAATGAGCATTCCATTGAATTCAGACAGAACAGGGTTTCAAAATACAGAAGGTTTCTGAAAACCATGAAGGAGGACGATCATGCTGCATAAATATTCTGACAGAGTATACTATACCGATTATGATGAAGTATCCGACAGACCGGTTCTCGGTTATGTTACCGGGGAAAAATACAGTGCTCTCATTGATGCCGGCAGCAGTCCGCGTCACATTAATGAGGTTCTTAATGAAATAAGAGAGCTGGGATTAAGAGAACCTGACATGGTCATCATTACTCACAGTCATTGGGATCACACTTACGGTTTACGGGCTCTGGACATTCCTGCGATCTGCAACCGTCTTACCTATGATCTGCTAAAGCAGGACAGCACTAAGATCTGGGATAAAGAACATTTTGAACAGTATAAAGACTCCGGGCTTATTGAGCCGTTCATATATGAACACATGGAAATTGAATATTCCGATATCAGTGAAGTGAAGATCAGATTACCGGAAATCGTCTATGACAGGCACCTTTCAATTGACCTGGGAGGACTGAACATTGAAACTTTCCTGGTCACTAACGCTCATTCCCGTGACGGAAGCGTGGTGCTCATAAAGGAAGAAAAGGTCATTTTCCTGGGAGATTCCTTCTATACCGAACTGGTTGGTCCGGATTGGGTAGATCATCCTGATCTGGTTGGCCAATATCACCGGGAACTGACTCCTGTTAACTTTGAGATCGCCTTCCCGGCTCATACTGACAGAGTAACCAGGGAAGAGATGTTCGCTGAACTTACCGAAAGAGAGAACGCATGATCGAATATCTCGACATCGTTGATGAAAACGATAATCTTACCGGTAAAGTAAAGGAAAAGCATCAGGCTCATGCCGACGGTGATTATCACCGCACAGCTCATGTATGGCTGATAAATGATAAAAGGGAACTGCTGCTGCAGAGAAGAAGTCCTCAGAAATCCTCCTTTCCTGATTACTGGGATATCTCAGCTGCCGGTCATATCCGTGCCGGAGAAACCGTTATTGAAGGGGCGATCCGTGAACTGAAGGAAGAACTGGGAGTTGACAGTAAGGAAAGCGACTATCACTATCTGACGACCATCAGATTTGACAGTCCTCACAATAATGAATTCGGTTATGTTTATCTGCTCAGATGCAACCTCCATATTGATGAATACGTATTCCGGGATCATGAGGTGGCTGAAGTAAAGTACGTTTATTATGAAGAGCTGGAAAAGATGGTTAAAAACCGCGCCGACAGGCTTATCATTCACAAAAACGAAGAAGAACTATTATTTGACTACATACGAAACAGTCTCTGGTAACACTGAGACTGTTTTTATTTGTCACACAAATAATGTAGAATAAAAATATAGAAAAGAGGGTATTTTACATGTATTTCAGACCGGAAAAGAAACTGGGATTCGGCTTGATGCGCCTTCCGCAGAACAGCAGTAATTCAGCTGACGTTGATGTAGAACAGGTCAAGAAAATGGTCGACCATTTTATCGCAAATGGCTTTACCTATTTCGATACTGCCTGGATGTATAATGGCTTCAACAGTGAAAATGTTGCCAAAGAAGCCCTGGTGGACAGATATCCAAGAGAAAGCTTTACTCTGGCGACCAAACTGCATGCCGGCTTCTTCAATTCTCTGGAAGACAGAGACAAGGTATTTAATGAACAGCTCCGCAAGACCGGAGCCAGCTACTTTGATTACTATCTGCTGCACGGCATTGAAAAGGGAATGATCGATAAATATGAAGAGTTTGACTGCTTCAACTGGCTTATTGAGAAAAAGAAACAGGGACTGGTCAGACATATCGGCTTCTCCTTCCATGATTCACCGGAAATGCTGGATAAGATCCTGACTGAGCATCCTGAAATGGAATTCGTGCAGCTTCAGCTTAACTATCTCGACTGGGAAAGTCCATGGATACAGGCCAGAAGAAACTATGAAGTAACCTGCAAGCATCAGAAACCGGTCATTGTAATGGAGCCTGTAAAAGGAGGTACCCTGGCCCGTATTCCTGAAGAAGCCGAAAAGATCTTCAGGGATTACAATCCGAACATGTCCATTCCAAGCTGGGCCATCAGATTCGCAGCCTCGCTTCCTAATGTAATGGTCGTCCTTTCCGGCATGAGCAACATGGAACAGATGATCGACAATACCTCATACATGAATGAGTTCCAGGTAATTACCTTTAAGGAAAGACTGATGTGCTTCGATGTAGCCAACATCATCAACAGTCAGATAGCCATACCTTGTACCGCTTGTCACTACTGTACGGAAGGATGTCCTATGAACATCTGCATTCCGGAATATTTCTCCCTGTATAATGAAGACATGCGTGAACATCTGGAAGAAAAAGGCTGGACGATCAACTTCTCCAACTATGACAACCTGACAGTTACCAGAGGAAAAGCCAGCGACTGTATCCAGTGCGGCCAGTGTGAAGGAGTCTGTCCGCAGCATCTGACCATTATTGATTATCTGCAGAAAGTTGCTGAACATTTCGAATAAGAGTTAAA
>CAMOMM010000016.1 GCA_946619805.1 uncultured Bacillota bacterium
ACTGTCGATCAGCTCAACAAAGGCTTCGGCCTGTTTTTCATCGATACTGCCCAGGGTGTTTTCCAGTTCACGGCATACGATTGCAGCATATTCTCTGTTATTCATTATTTCAGATGTCCTTTCATTTCTCTGGCCATGGCAGCCGGATCCTTGGCGTTGCAGATGGCTCCGCCAACTACGATAATTTCCGCTCCTTCAGCCACGATGTCATCAATGGTAGCCAGCTTTACACCCCCGGCTACGGCACTTCGGGCATTTTCAATGACTGAGTTTACTGTTTTCAGTTCCTCAAGAGGATCATTGCCTAATGCCTGGATGTCAAAGGCAGTATGTACGCAGATGTAGTCTACACCCATCCGGTCAATTTCTCTGGTTCTTTCCACCAGATTTCTGACGGCAATCATGTCGACCATGACCTTGCCATTGTACTTTCGGGCAGATCTGATGACTCCTTTGATGGTTTCATCATTGCTGACACCTAATACGGTGACAATGTCAGCACCGTCTTTGAAGCATTTGTCTGCTTCAAATTCACCGGCATCCATTATCTTGGCATCAGCCAGTATTTCTATTTCCGGGAACTTTTTCTTAAGCACTCTTACCGGTTCCATTCCTTCTTCAATGATGAATGGTGTTCCTACTTCAGCTATGTCAATGTATCCTGCGGTCTTTTCCAGAAGCTCAATGCACTGCTGAAGAGTTAAGGTATCAAGGGCAGCCTGTAATTTCATGTCAAATCCTCCTGTTTCAGATCATTCTTCATAATTGTGATCGTTCAGGCTGAAACTGAGATAAGAGGCATCTTCGCCTCTGATCTTGTCAAAGGCAGCACCAAATGATTTCTCTGTCTGTAAGCTCATTGGATCATTGCAGAAATCCTTAAGTGTCTGAATGTCAACTGCTACGGAATCGGCACCGGCCAGGAAAGCCTGCATTGCTTCTTCTTTGTTGTGAATGGAAGCAGCAAGTATCTCAGGAGGCTCTCTGTCTTCGATGCGGTTATACAGTGCTCGGATATTTCTGATGACAGTGACCATGTCATAGCCGGCTTCATTGCCTCTGCCCAGGAAAGGGGAAATAGCCCAGCATCCGGTAACAGCGGCCATATAGGCCTGCTGGTAGGTAAACATTGCCGTGGCAATTAACTTTATGTTCATGTCTGACAGTTTTTTCATTGCCTTGAATCCTTCGGTACTGCAGGCAATTTTAAAACCCAGACGTGATTTATCGAGTTCATATATGTCCAGCGCTTTGGCGACAATATCGTCACAGCTATAGCCATGTACAGACTGGAATACCATCATTCCTTCACTTTCCTTCAGCATTTTCCGGGCTGACTGTTTCAATGTCATTTCATCGCCAAAACATTTCAGCAGCAGGCTGGAATTTGTAAGCACGCCTATTGATCCTAAGGCCACAGCTTCCTTATAGTCATTGGGATCAGCTGAACAGGCGGTAAAAACTCTTAATTTCATGATTCGGACTCCTTTATAAAGTAATTATACAATATAAGCCGGTCAGTTTCCTGAGTGAACTTGGCCATATCGTTAAAGTGAATAATGAAAAAACGGTAATGGTTTACTGTATTTACAGGTTACTTTATTTGAGTATAATTAAGATGGTTAGCAAACGCTAACCGTAATGTAGAAGGAAGATTCCGTATGTCAATAAAATATCATCTGCTGAAAAAACTGTTTGTTCTGATAAACTTCAAGAAAAAGTTTGGAAAAACAAATGAACGGCTTCTGAAAGAGGCCAGAGAACTTAACCGGAAAAACACCATTTCGGAAATGAAGGATCCGGATTTTGATTTTGAGATCATCAGGATAGACAATGCTCCGGTTCTTCTGATGAAGCATAAGGTAAAAACCGACAAAGCCTGTCTGTTTATGATCGGCGGGGGAATGATTCATTATCCAAGCGTACGAAACATTAAAAGAGCTCTGCAGTATGCCAAAGACTGCGGGAGAGATCTTTATGTACCGTACTATCCGCTGTGTACGGAATATCCCATCGATACAGCTTACCGTATGATTTACCACACATATCTGGAAATGCTGAAACATTATGATCATACCAGGATATCCGTATTCGGATCATCATCAGGAGGAAATCTGGCTCTGGGTCTGTGTGCCTATCTTAACGCAAATAAATTGGATACACCAAGGCCGGAAAAGATCATAGCTCTGTCACCGGGCACCTGTGTTGAAACTGAGGAAGAATGGCAGAAAATGCTGCAGCTGAATGAAAAAGATGTTGCCATTGATGCTGCTTACATGAAGAATGCCATTGAGATCATGAAATGCGGCAGTGATGATGTTCCTGACTACATGATCTGGCTGCAGAAAGCTGATTTCACCGATTTCCCTGAAGTCTACATCAATTATGGCAGTGATGAATGCCTGTATGCCTGCCGGGATTCCTTTAGGAAGCAGTTTGAAAAATATAAAGTCAGTTATCATCTGACGGTTGGTGAAGGAATGTATCACTGTTATCCGATCATTCCGATAGTAAAAGAAGCAATGGAAGGATACAGATGGCTGATAGAGGTCAGCCGCTAAGGTAATAACATGAGCAGTAATCATATTGAGAAAAATACCGTACGGAATACTCTGTACATACCTCTTACAGCCAGAATACAGGTATCAAAACGATTCCCGGATTTCTTCTATGACGAAATATCGCTGCATCTGGAAAATGCACTTCCGGACCGCAGTGTTGAGGAAAACTCCAGTGAATATACCTATATGGCTTCAGTCTGCCGTTATCAGGTGGTAGACAGTCTTGTCAGGGAATTCATTGACAGAAACAAAGGGTGCAATGTAATTAACCTGGGAGCCGGTCTGGAAACAATGTATTACCGTCTTTCAGACCGTAAAGCTCACTTTTACGAGATAGATCTTCCCGAAGTAATTGAAGTCAGAGAAAAACTGCTGCCGGGCAGTGCCAGAGAGACTCTGATAGGGCATGATATGTTTGATATGGGCTGGACCGCAGATATTGATACCTCACAGCCAACGATCATAACGGCGTTAGGTGTTTTCCAGTACTTCGAGAAGGAGAAGCTTATAAAGCTCATAAGTGATCTGAAAAAGCGCTTCTGCACGGCGGAACTGGTCTTTGATGCCATGAACGGCAAGGCCATTGGCTATGCCAACAGGTATGTGAAAAAGACCGGAAACAGTGAGGCATACATGCCGTTTTACATTGATGATCCGGCTGTATTTGCCTCAGAGGCAGATATTGCCTTACTGGAAGAAAGAAAGTTCTTTACCGATGCCAGAAGGGATCTGGGAAAAAGACTTAAACTGTACACGCGAATTGCCATGAAGGTTGTTGATGAGGGAAGCCGCAGAGGATATATTCTTCGTTATTCACTAAAAAATAATAAATGAAGACAAGCTGGTTATCAGGGGGTATTATTATGAAAAGAGGATTGCTGGGAGTACTGTTTCCGATGTTATTAGGCAAGACAGTATATGGATATACAGCCAAAGCATTACCTGAGGTCGATATCAGGGAATTTAAGAAAAAGCACATGGATGAATACAGAAAGATGGTTAGCCGAACACCTTCAGTTGGATCTGTAACGGAAAATATGTTTACTCCGGTCATGTATCTGGCCTGCTATGGGCTTTCCTATTACAGGGCTGCCCCGGAAAAGATCACCATGGATGTATTTGACGGGATGATCAATGCTATCTGCAGAAGTGATGTCATGAAAAAGGCCTATAAGGGGAAAAACTGTTTTGATCAGAAGGAAATAGACAAATATGTCAGAGGTTCAGCCAGATCAAAGAAAAAGGCCTATCCGATGGACTGGGTGTTTGATTTCTCATATGACTTATCTGTACCGGAATACTTTGTTACCCATCATGAATGCGGTGTCTGCAAGATCGCCAGACAGGAAAACCTGTTTTTCCTGATGCCGCATCTGTGTGTCATGGACTATCCGACAATTGAGTATAAGGGCGGTAAGCTGATCCGCAGCAAGACTCTGGGAAACGGTGATGACTGCTGTGATTTTCATGTTGTCAGAAAAGACAGCTGACAGGATTAACATGATTACCGTAAACAAAGGAATCTTAAAACCGGTAGTTATATGTTAGAATGTTTATAACAACCGGAAAGGACAGAATGAATCATGAAACATGCAGTAATTGTCGCAGAATCAGAAAAGGATAATTTCGAAAACAGTGTAAAGACAGAATTGCCTGACGGCAGTGTCATATATCTGGCTCAGGTGGAATATCGGCCTGAAGAGCTTGAACAGTTTAACAGCGAACGGTCAAAGTGGATTCTGCAGTGTAAAGGGTCAGGACAGTTTACCGCGGATTCAGACAGCGGGGAAGATGCCTATGGTTACTATTGCGGATACTTTGATCTTGTTCCGGAAAGAGCAGTCTTTGAAAACGGAAAACCGGTTGGTGTCAGCCTCTGTAATTATGGGATCAGATACAGCGGAAGAGGCAGATATGATTTCACCATTGACGACTGGGGATATCCGGGTAGAGATCCGTTTGGCTTTATTCCCCGGGGTGAAACAATTCATGTATTCCTTTTCTCAGATGCTGAAACCCATAAATGGAAGAAATGGACTCTGCTGGAAAGAGAACCTGATGCCAAATATGAGGAATATCTGGAGTTTTAGAGGTAATTTCAGATAAATATCAGGCAGGATTATTTCTGATAATGATTTTGACAAAAACTGAAATTACATTTACTGTATTGGGAGGATAAATGGACCTGGTATTTGATATTCTTGTTGATTTTCTGTTTGAACTCTTTATGGAAGGATCCATTGAAGCTTCAATGAGCAGGAAGGTTCCGCTTTTTCTGCGCATTCTGCTTCTGGGTGCCGTTGTTGCAGTATATGGTTTTCTGCTTTATGTGGTGATATGTATTGCGATAGAGTATAAAAGCCCGGTTGTCTGGGGAATTGCCTTCTTTATTCTTCTGATCTGCATACTGGCTTTCAGAAAGAAATGGAAAGAAAGAGTAAATAAGGATTAAATGTTTAAAAAAATAAGGGAACACTGCTGAAGAGGTGTTCCCTTTGTTGTTTACTGCATTGATTCAAGAAGCTTGATGTTGCATCTGTTGATTACTTCCAGGAAGTAGATGTCTTCCTCATGGGTAAGTTCTTTCTCAAGTTTATCCATCTTGGTTTCATATTCATCCAGTTCTGACATGAATCTGACGTAATCCGCCAGCATGGCCAGAGAATTCTCTGACTCATAATATGTTTTCATGAAGGCAATGTATTCATCTATGAATGATTCATAGGCATCAATGGCTTCCTTTATCTCTGGTCTGATGCCGCCTGTCTGTTCCTTGACAGGTTCAGGTTCCGGTTCAGGGTCAGGCTGTTTTTCCTCCTGTTTATCCTGCGGTGGTGTTACATTTTCTTCAGGCTGTTCATCCTCACTCATGGAAGAGTAGGCTATGGAAGAGGTGATGTTGCCGGTATTGCGGTCATAAATGGAATTCAGAAAGATGGCCGGCATGTCAAAGACGTCACTGTAGCCGTCATATGCCCCTGTGACCATGATCTTATGATTTATGATTTTTTCAAAAGTATCTTTTGAGTTTGCTTCTTCAACGTCCAGAACCAGCAGCCATTTGTTTCCTTCAGTATCCGTCAGTGTTGAATGCATGATATGAAAGCCGTCTGAATCGATGATGTTTACTTCATCATAGGAACCTTCTATCCAGACTCTGGTACCGCCCAGGCCGTTTTCACTGGCATAGGAGTTAAACCTGCTGAATTCAGCTTTTTCGTACTTCTTATAAAATCCTGATGGAACAGTTTTCAGTGTTTCCTCTGTCTTACTGCCGTCTCTGGAACAGCCTGATGCTGTGATAAGCAGCATGACTGCCAGTATGAATTTGATTATTCCTGACATGTTTTTCTTTCCTCCTTTATTGTCCGGTAGATCACTTCCAGCAGATCATTATCACTGGTACCGACAGCATCGATTATCTCGTCTGTCTTTCTTATCAGGTAGTCCAGCTTATCCTGTTCAATTTCCAGATCAATCAGGCGATCTTCAAGGATCTCGCATATGGCTGATCGATCCAGCTGTGTCAGCTGACGGATGTCTTTCAGACTTAATCCGATTTTCTGGCAGAACCGGATGCCGGCGATCCTGCTGATGGCTTTTTCATCATAAAGAAGATGACCGTACTTGTTGCGGGAAGTGGGTGACACCAGTGCTGTCTTTTCGTATCCCTGTATGACTCTTCTGGACAGATTCAGCATTGTACATACCTCTCTGAGTGTTTTGTAACCATTCATGTTCTTCTACCTCCTTCATCGTGAAACTGCACGTTGCGTGCAGTCAAATGGTTTCAGCATAGAACGTGAAAATAATGCGAATCTCTGACACGGTAAAGGTTTTTCTAGTATCATAGATATATAGATACAGGAGACAGATAATATGGACAGACTGGCAGCATTTGAAAGGATGCTTGAAAGCATACAGCAGCAAAGCATCTATGAAAAGCAGCAGATGGAAATACTGAAAGCTGAAGGAAAGGAAAAAAGTGCGACTTACCGTCAGTATTTCGGTAACCGCATGATGCTGAAAATGATGCTTGATAAGTACAGAGAATTCGGTCTTATTCAGTAAATACCTGTGAAATCAGGTAAATGCATGATTGTTAAAGATAAATAGAAAGGAAAATTTTATGTTTGTATTCTGGGGAGACGGTTCTGAAGAAATAAAGGAACTTGTAAAATCTATTGCCGTACGCAGTACGGAAAATTTCAACTGGACATTCATTTTCATTCTGGCAGTTGTATTCTATGTTTACTGGAGCGAAGTAAAGAATAAGGAATTCAAGGCGATCGTGGCCGGATTTTCTCTGTATGGAGTGCACTGGCTCTACGAAATAGGTAATGCGGTAATCGCCCATGTCTTCGGTTATCCTTTATGGTCCGTCAGCAATGCTTCAACGACCTTCATTCTGTTAATAGGGGTCTGCTGGGAACTGTCGATGATGTTCTCGCTGGCCGGTATCATTTCCTATAAGATGCTGCCGGAAAATCCTACAAATAAGCAGAAACTGTATGGTGCCTTAAGCATGGCTGCCCTGTTTGCCCTGGTTGAATCTTTCCTGGCCGGTACTTCAAATCATTCCTTCATGTGGGTCTACAAATGGTGGGGAGTGCTGCCGGTGTTTATAACAACTTATATTCCGTTTTTCCTGGCCTGTAATTATGTGCCTTTCTGGGAAAAGAAAAACCAGATACGCTTTCTGGGCATTATCTGGGGTGCAGTGGCCATCTTGCTGGTTACACTTATTCCATTAGGCGTTATATAATATAAAAGGGTCAGAAAACATATGGACAAGCTGAAAAAAGCCTTTACGATATTTACCATAACTTTCAGCACCAGCATTACCGCGAATTCCGGTTATGCCATTGTGGCGGTTCTGAGAAATATTCTGGTAGAGAAAAATCACTGGTTTACCGAAGATGAAATGAACGATTACGTGGCCATGGCGCAGAGTCCTCCGGGACCTATCGCCGTGAACTGTTCTTTGGTCGTGGGTTACCAGCTGGCCGGACCGATAGGAGCCCTGGCGGCAGTGATCGGTGTAATAATACCTCCGATCGTCATCATGGTGATCGTTACCTATTTCTATCAGAACATTGTCACCAACCAGTATGTGCGTCTTTTCATGAGCGGCATGCAGGCTGGTGTTGTAGCCATGTTAATTGATGTCATCACGGGTTTATTTACCACGGTGACCAAAAGGAAAAGCCTTTATCCATATGTGATCATGGCTATTGCCTTTGTGTTCATCAGGTTTACAGATTTTTCAATGGTTTATCTGATCATCGGCTGCATTTTGACTGCTGTCATTAAGACAGTGATCATGGGAAGGATGGTGAAGGGAAAATGAATCTGTTATCTATTTTTCTGACCTTCATCAAGATAGGTGCCATGTGCTTTGGCGGTGCTTATGCCGCAATTCCGATCGTTGAAAGGGAAGTTGTATATGTAAATCAGTGGATGTCCATTACCGAGTTCTCCGATCTGGTAGCCATTGATGAAATCACCCCTGGTCCGATCATCATCAACAGTGCTTCCTTTGTCGGCATGAGACTGGCTGGGGTACCGGGAGCCATAGCTGCATCATTGGGATGTATTGTTGTTCCGGTCATTACCACCATCATTCTAATTTATGTTTACCGTAAATACAGGGACATCAAGGTCATCAATGAGGCAATCTATACACTGAAATGCATGACTGTTGCCCTGATCATATCTACCTGTCTGTCCATATTGCTGAATGCCTTATTCCCGGGAAAGGTCATTTCTCTGGAAAACACGGATTATCTGATCCTGGCTATGGGTGTTGCGGCATTTGTAATAATCAGAAAGTATAAGCCTAATCCTCTGTTTGTCATGCTGGCGGCCGGTCTGATAAATCTGGTTGTCAGAGGTTTTCTGAAACTGTAGGACAGGCAGTCATATGTTATGAAGAAGATTTCCTTCTGACTGACAGCCGGATGGAAAGAATTGCATTGCAGAGAGTATCTCACTATTTAAGTACCTGTCCGGTTTTGTGATATAATACACAGTATATAAACTGTCACGAAATAATGAGAGTTGTTATCTGTAATAATAAGAAAGAAGATTGGGAAAATGATCAGTGAGAAAATCATAGTGGGAGAAAATACCGAATACCCTCTGAAGGGGATGCTTACACTTCCGGACGATCTGGAAAAGAAAGTCCCGGCAGTTGTTCTGGTACATGGTTCAGGCGCCAGTAACATGGACGAAAAGGTCATGCGGTTAAGACCATTCAGGGATATCGCTGAGGGACTGGCTGAAGAAGGCATTGCGTCTGTCAGATATGACAAGAGGACCTTTGCTCATCCCTTGAAAGTGCTGAGGGTAACCCCTACCGTGAAGGAAGAAACCATTGAAGATGCCATCAGAGCTGCTGAACTGTTAAGACATGATCCCCGCATTGATTCAGACCGTATCTTCATCATCGGCCACAGCATGGGAGCCATGCTGGCACCGCGTATTGATGCTGAGTGTAATTACTTCAGAGGACTTATTCTGATGGCTGGAACTCCGAAAAGACTGGAAGATATCGTGATCAGACAGCTGAAACAGGCTGGACAGTCAGGCGGGTTCTTCATGAGAAAAATCGTAGATCTAGAAAATAAGATCTATGTAAAGAAGTTTGACAATCTCTATGATCTGTCAGAAAAGGAAGCCAGAAAGAAGAAGTTCGCCGGCGGCATCAGTCTTTACTATTTCCAGGAAATGGGCAGGAAGACAGCAGGCGATTACCTGCTGGAAACTGATAAACCGGTTCTGATCATGCAGGGCGGCAAGGATTTCCAGGTACTGCCGGAAGAAGATTTTGCGGGATTTAAGGAAATACTGAAGGACAAGAATAATGTCAGCTATAAGCTTTATGACGATCTCAATCATGTCTTTGTCAAAGGCATATATAACGACATTAACAAAGCCAGTAAGGAATACAGTGTCCGGCAGCACGTTGACATACCGGTCATAAAGGACATTGCGGAATTCATTCACACACATTAAGGAGAAATGACCCGAACAAGGTCATTTTTATGTGCTGCTGAACTGATGACAATGAATAACTGAAATATTAAAATATAGGTAGAAACAGTGAAGGTGATCATATGAAAAACATACTGATGATTGGGACAGGGGGAACAATTGCTTCGTTACCGGGTGAAAACGGTCTGGTACCGCAGTTATCGACAGATGAGCTGTTAAAAGCGATGCCGCAGCTGAAAACCATTGCCTGGATCGATTCCCTGCAGCTGATCAACATTGACAGTACCAATATCCGTCCGGAACACTGGATGTTAATGGCCAGGACTATCAGGGATAATTATGATAATTACGACGGTTTTGTCATAACCCATGGAACTGACACGATGGCATATACGGCAGCCG
>CAMOMM010000017.1 GCA_946619805.1 uncultured Bacillota bacterium
AGCTACCCCACCGGAAAGGATATCAAAAGGCAGAACAAAATAGGCTACGGATACAGCCAGCAGAAAATTGCCGAAAAGAATTCCTGCAATATCCAGAATCTTGTTTTTCATTAACATCCCTCCATCATGTATCATATCAAAAATAACGCCTCATTGGTATGAAAAAAGGAACTCAGTTCCTTTTTTACCATGAATTCCGAGGTGTCCCCAGTTTACGTCCTGCGCCATATGATGCTTCATATGTACCGGACCGCTTGCATCCGGTCAATAACAGCATGGCTGCCAGGATCAGGGCAATTACCTTTTTCATTTTACCAGCCTCCTCCTGATGATCCGCCGAAGCCTCCGCCGGAGAATCCTCCGCCAGACGAACCTCCTGAAGAGAAACTGTATCCGCCGGATGACGTTTCTGACGGTGGAGGTGTGGTCATTGTTCTTTCCATTGCATGCATGTGGCTCTGTAAGGAGTTATGCATGTAATAAGGAGAATTGACTTCGTATGTGTGGTACCACTCACAAGGTTGAATAGTCAGATTCTTGAAATGTTCATTCCAGACATTTGTAAGACCAAGAGCATAGGCAAATGGCAGAATGTCATAGAAATAATATGGATTTTCCTCAACCAGTGTTTTCAGTCTGTCTTCTTCAGCAACAATGATGAAGTTGCGTAAGCCTACAACATGGCCGAGAACTTCGTTGCAGTAATCCGTTCTCTTCTTCATGTATACGGTTTCCACCAGTAACAGAATATTGAGCAGGATGGTAATCACGGCATACAGCGGGCTGGTCTTAAGAGCCCGGACGATGTAGATCATCATGATGCAAGGAATCGCAAACAGGATGCCACAGATGATAAACAGCAAGGTCTTGGTATACCATTTATGCATGTATTTTTTATTTTCCATGTGGATCAGTAATGCTGCCAGCGTTATGATGGCCACCTCTTCCAGACAGCAGATAAGTATGGTCACGAACCAGTCATAATAGAAATGTCCATGTACCATCGCGGTAATAATCACGATTGGCAGAGCACACAGCATCGCAAACAGAACCTGCATTACTTCCGAACTTTCCGTATACAGTTTCCTGTCCTTGCTTCTGAAATACTTGTCCAGCCGTTCCTCTGTGCGCTGTACAGTTCTGTAGAACTTGTTCTTCAGAGAATCGACTTTAACAGTGTCGCCTTTTTCAAATAACTTGTTGAACATGATGCTCTCATAACTGCGGTGATTGCTTTCAAGTTCACCCTTTCTTTCCAGGATCAGACCTTCTTCCTTATCATCAGTTATCGTGATAAGTCCGCGTCTGCCCCAGTCCAGTATCAGTGATATGACATCCCCGTCATTGGCCACCCCATCAATTATGACCCCGACTTCAGCACTGGTCGTACCGGCCGGTGCATGGAACTCAACGGTTTCAACCAACGGGTCATCCTTGCCGAATACATAGAACAATATGGTCATTAAGATGGTCACAGCACCTGATACCAATACACCGATAAGCCGGTAATGATCAGAACTTCTGAATGAGAAGTAATTGCTTCCCAGCATCAGCTGAACAGTGATCGCATCTCCCGGATGCAATGTTTCCGTATAGGAACCGGATATGGTATTTCCGGTCACAACTACATTGAAAGGTCCCACAGAAGTACCGGTGATGCCTGCCGGTGAATCAAACAGCAGTTTCTCTCGGTCAAAGGCCTTAGGCATCTGAATGGTGAATTCAACATTATGAATATCTGTGTTCCATTTACCGGAAATAATGTTCATAAACAGCATCTGGATACCATTCAGTTCAAGGTCGCGGGTAACTATCTCATACTGGACCTTATAGGTTTCAACATCACCAGGGTTCTTGTAGACGATGGCGCTTCCCAGTTTGACACGGACATAATTGGAATATGTGGTGATGTCTTTTTCCTGATTTGAAAGCACCTTTACATGACGAACCGGGAAGGTATAGCTCTTGTTAATTTGCTCGCCGTTTAATTCCCAGCGCATGTTGTATTTCTTGGGAATATCAAAATAGATTCCGTGAAGAGTGCTGCTGAACTGGACCGTCAGTGTTTCCGTAACCAAAACAGATCCATCTTCGTGGACTTCCATTTCTACAACATGTCTGTCGATGTCAAAGCCTTCCTTTGCCTCTACCGTGGATGCAGTATTGGCCAGAATGCCCAAAGAGATCAACAGTGCCAGAATAACATTCAGTAACTTACGCATTTCAGAACTCTACTTTTACATTTTCTCTCTGTCTGTCATCACTGACCTCGAATAAAGGCTGTCTGACAAAATTTCTGCTATTGGCGATCAGACTGCTAGGGAAAGTCTGAATCTTGGTGTTGTACTGTCTGACAACACCATTGTAGTACTTGCGGGACTTGGCAATATCGTTTTCGATATCGGTAAGCTGCTGCTGCAGTAACATGAAGTTACTGTTGGATTTCAGTTCAGGATAGCTTTCAGCCAGGGCAAAGACACTCTTGATTGCTTCGGTCAGCTGACTGTCAGCAGCCATCTTTTCAGCATTGCTGGTAGCGGCGTTTCTGGCCAGGATGACCTTTTCCAGAGTTTCACTTTCATGCTTGGCATATCCCTTGACCGTATTAACCAGGTTAGGGATAAGTTCAGCTCTCTTTACCAGATATACATCCATGGTTGAGAAAGCTTCCTCAATCATGTTCTGCAGACGGATAAAACCGTTGTAGGTTGAAATATAATATATTGCGGCTAAAACAACCACTCCTAAAATAACCCAGATCATATTTTTGTCCTCCTGAATTTCAAGCAAATTATACTCCATTTACCTTAATATATCAACTTGAGGGAAAGTTGTTATATAATAATAGGTGAGGAAAAAGACATGACTGTATCATACCTGGTAACCGGTGCCACAGGCCATCTGGGTTTCAACATTGTCAGACAGCTGCACCGGAAAAACTGCAAGATAAGAGCGTTGGTAACCCCTGGAGATCCCAACCTTTTCCGTCTGGAAAACATGGCTGAGATATTCACCGGGGACATTACGGACAGAACCACTCTGGACGACTTTTTTGACTGTCCGAGTACTGATGACATCTATCTGATACATTGCGGCGGACTGTTCACTTTGGACTACAAATTCAATCAGGAAGTCTGGGATGTCAATGTCATCGGCACCAAGAACATCCTCGATCTGGCCATTTCATACCATGTAAAGAAGCGGGTATATGTTTCCGGAGTCAGCGCCATTCCTCTGGACCCGGAAATGCGGGAGCTCACTGAAATAACCGATTACCGCACTGATAAGGTTGCCGGGATATATGGAAAAACAAAAGCAGCCGCCAGTTCACTGGTTATGGGAGCCGTAGAACAGGGATTAAACATTTCCATGGTATTGCCATCACTGTTAACCGGCCCATATGATTACGGAATGACTCCTGTGACCCAGTTAATTGAGGACTATCTAAACGGGAAAATATCAATCAACACCGATGGAGGTTTCGATTTCACCGATGTCAGAGACGTTGCTGAAGCAACCATTAACTGTCTGGAAAACTGTGAACCCGGCGAAAGCTACATATTATCCGGACAGTATCATTCCATCAAGGAGATCTTCTCCTCTCTGCACAGCCTGGCAGGAGTAAGAGAAGTCAGACTATCCATGCCGGCCTGGATGCTGAAAGCTTCCTCACCGCTCATGGGAGCCTTAAACCGCATCAGAAAGCAGAGATCGCTGGCAACCCCATATTCGATCTTCATGCTCAACAGTAACGTCCGTTACTCTCACCTGAAAGCAGACAGTTTTCTGAATTACCGAACCAGACCTCTGCAGGATTCTCTTAAGGATACCATTGAGTTCCTGCGTACCGAAAACAGAGCGTAAAAAAGCCTCCCCGACAGGAGGCTTTACTTTACCATATAAACGGTATCAGACGGTATCTGACCTTGTTTTTGTAATCCCGGTATCCATCCAGTTCCTTTTCCAGCACTGCTTCCTCATTGATTATCCTTTTTACAATGAGCGGAAGATACAGAATCATGATGGCAAAGGAGAATGGTGAATCCAGAATTACCATCATGCTGAAGAACAGGAATACCGTTACGGCATACATTGGATGTCTGACAATGCCATACATGCCGGTATCAACTACTTTCTGCCCCTGCTGAACTTCGATGGTTCTGGACAGATAGGCATTTTCTCTTAATACCTCCGCAAATCCCCGGTATGACAGCAGAAATACAACGCATCCAATGGTAACTGATCCTGATGGAAAACTGAGCCAATTAAAGCGGTAATTCAATCCGGCCACAATGAAGGCCACCAGAAACATCAAGCCGCTTAATCCAATGACATCCTTCTGTTCAGCCTGCTTCTCTCTGGCATTCAGTCGGCTTCTTAAAAGATCAGGAGCCTTCAGATACATTACAATGCCGGCAATAAGCATGGGAATAAATAGAACTGCCATGAAGATCCATCCGTTGTTCCATTTCAGGGTGCCGGCAGGCAGAAATAACAGTACTCCTACCAGCAGTATCCCGCTGACATATTTAATCAGAGCTTCCCTAAGCAGATTCTTATTCATTTTTCCTAATTACAGAACAGTTTTTCAGAACTTATAGTGATCCTTTCTAGGATCCTTACCATAATAGTAATCAGATGAACGTGAATACCTTCTGGTATCATTGTAATATGTCTTGTTGTACTTTCTCTTTGGTGAAGCCATCAGGTCTCTGTAGTACTCAATTGCCTCATCAACAACATCTTCCTGACCGTTTTTAAGCAGATCAAGGATCTCGCATATCTCCTGGGTCTGAATGTAGCACAGTTCATATTCATCATTGTCATATCCGTCAACGGAAGATCCGTTTACCTTAATGGTCTGGGAATTGAACCAAGGTGAATTAACATCCAGGTATACGTAGAAGTTGTAGCTGTACTCATATCTCTTTGGATTGTAGCTGACTTCCTTGCCGTCTTCACCTTTCTTCTTGATCTCGGTCTTGTGTTCCTTGATCTCCATGTCATTGCCTACGATCTGACTGAATTCCAGAATGTCAGGATTGTCGTTTCTCCAGTTACCGGAAGCAGTGATTATCATCTGCTTCTTTTCCATATCCAGATACAGTTTGGTTCCCTTGTTGCCGATGACGTGTGACACATTGAAAGCCTTGACCTTCTCAGCATTCTCTTCACGGTATGCCAGATGATCTCTGATGTCATCCAGAGTAAAACTTTTCAGATTTGAAAGATGAGGTGACAGTTTACGGACACAGTCCTTGCACAGTCTGCCGTCCTTAACCTTGGTACCGCCTAAAATACCAACCTTGCCACCGCAGATATCGCATTCTTTCCTCTCAAAAAGATTATCTAATAAGCCCATATTATACCTCCGTTGATTTATATGTTTATTATATAACAAAACAATGTTTATATACCAGCATATAATAATCAGGGTATTTTCAGCATCCGGCTATTAAAAACCTGCTTATTTCCTGTCAATATAGTTTGAAATAGAAAAGCTTGTTTGTTATAATAAACTAGCGCACCAGAAAGGAGCAGTTTTCATGTTAGATATTCTTATTATGCTTGATTCAGTAGCTATCATTATGTTGACTCTGTTACAGAGCGGCAAATCAGCCGGTGTCAGCAGTGCTTTCACAGGCGGTAATGGTGGCTTAAATCTTTTCAAGGACATGAAGGAAAGAGGCCCTGAAAAAGCCCTGTCATTAGCCACATTAATTGCAGGCTTCCTGTTCTTTATACTAGTAATACTGAAATTGATCATCAAATAAGAAAGGCCTCAAGGTCTTTTTTACTACAGGAGTTTTTATGGAAAAGAATATTGCCGTAAACAGGAGAGCCAGACACGATTATTTCCTGGAAGAATTCTATGAAGCCGGAATCGTTTTAACCGGAACGGAAATCAAAAGTGTCAGAAAAGGTTCCGTACAGTTCAAGGATGCCTATATCGACTTCGTCAACAGCGAAGCTTTTATCCGTGACATGCACATCTCCCAGTACAAGGAAGGCAACATCTTCAACCATGAAGAAACCAGATTAAGAAAACTGCTGCTGCACAGAAGAGAAATAAACAAACTCAGAAAGGCCTGTACCATCAAGGGCTACACTGTCGTACCGACCAGAATGTACCTGAAAGACGGTCTGGCCAAAATGGAAATCGCCCTGGCCCGAGGCAAGGCCCTCTATGACAAGCGCCAGAGTGAAAAAGAAAGGGATGCTCTCCGCGAGATCCAGAAACAGATGAAAGTGAGATAGTCAGATGATAGTAATTGAAATGATGGATGGCAGCAAGATGAAGCTGCAGTTAGATGAGAAAAGCGCACCGATAACCGTTGCCAACTTCCTCAAGCTTGTAAATGAACACTTCTACGATGGACTTACCTTCCACCGTATCATTAAGAAATTCATGATTCAGGGTGGTGACCCAACCGGAACCGGCCGGGGCGGTTCAAAGGAAACCATCAAAGGTGAATTCGCCGCCAATGGTGTAAACAATCCCCTGGAACACAAAAGAGGAACGATATCCATGGCCAGAACAAACGATCCAAACAGTGCAACATCACAGTTCTTTATCTGTCATTGGGATGCTCCGCATCTGGATGGCAGCTATGCAGCTTTTGGCCAGCTGGTTGAAGGATTTGATGTACTGGATAAAATAGCTTCTGTTCCAACTAACTGGATGGACAGACCGCTGGAACCGCAGGTCATCAAGTCAATCTACATTGAAGATTAGTCATAAAAAAAGCCCGTCATGAAGTGGTACAAAAAAAGTAGACAGTTCATCAGGGCTTTTTTCTATACATATACTGACATTATCATCAGTATCTGGGATCCGATAAACCATGAAGCGGCATTTGCCACCAGTGCATATATCCAGGCGATCCCCTTCTTTCCCGGAAGCTTTCTGCTGTATACGACACCCTCAATAATGAAGACAATGATTTCCATGACGATCATTATCAGATAAGCCCCCAGAATACCTAAAAGGTAATTGATCAGAGATACCCCCAGATTCAGGATCAGCTGGGTAATGATATTGGTCCTTACTATTATAGCGATGGCTTCTCTGTCACGGTATCCGAAAACCAGAGCAATAAGGAGTTCAATCAGAATGGTAGCCGCTACTCTGACCAGCAGCCTTAGCCGCTCCCTGCCCCAGTTGTAGTTGGACCTTATCTGCAGGATATCACCATCTAAAGTACATTTATAATACCCGGCTATAACCGATCTCTGCATCGGTTCACTGGCAATCAGCTTTCCCTCAGGAGTGATCACAACGACAATGAAGTCGTCCGGGGCATAATAGCTCCAGCTGATCTTATTATCTTCTGAAGTAACTTTGTACAGATGACCCCAGAAGCAGTATTTTCCTTCTGTATATTGTATGAATCTGTCGATGATCTCTTCAGGATAATCACTGAAATGCTTCTTATATTCCTCAATATTGCCATAAATTGAAGTACTTCCGCTGACGATATCTGTAATCAGCGGACCGTTAGGGCCATACCTGGAATCATTACCAAAAATGGAAACATAATATGTTCCCTCACCAAGTCCCTTAAAGGTTATCTCCGTTGAAGGCTTAGGACCCATGTCAGCGTGAACCACCGTAATCACAAACGGCAGCATCAGCAGCAACACTGTTAAGATTATTTTCTTCTTCATACTTTTATAATATCATATGTCAGAGTCTTTTCCCATTAATCTGACAGAAAAGGCTCCGGAATTCCGGGGCCTTGTTCTTTTACTGATTTTCAATTACTTTTCCAGATTGTAGAAAGTCTTCTTGCCAGGATACTGAGCAACTTCACCAAGTTCATCTTCAATTCTCATTAACTGATTGTACTTGGCAATACGGTCTGTACGTGACATTGAACCAGTCTTAATCTGGCCGGCATTTGTGCCTACTACCAGGTCAGCGATTGTGGTATCTTCAGTTTCACCTGATCTGTGTGATACTACAGCTGTCCAGCCAGCCTTCTTAGCCATTTCGATGGCATCTAATGTTTCAGTGATTGTACCGATCTGGTTAACCTTGATCAGAACAGAGTTAGCTGCGCCGAGTTCAATACCCTTCTTGATATAAGTGGTATTTGTAACGAACAGGTCGTCACCGACTAACTGGATCTTGTCGCCTAACTTCTTGTTAAGTCTTACCCAGCCGTCCCAGTCGTTTTCAGCTAAGCCGTCTTCCATGGAGATCAGAGGATACTTTTCAGCCCACTTGACATACATGTCGATCATTTCATCAGAAGTCTTGTCGCCTTCGCCTGATCTGACAAGTTCGTAAACGTTCTTTTCTTCATTGTAGAATTCAGATGCAGCAGCGTCCATTGCGAAGCAGATGTCTTCACCCAGCTTGTAGCCGGCCTTTTCAACAGCTTCAACCATTAAGGCCAGAGGTCCTTCATTGCCTAATGTCTCTAATGGACCATGTCCGCCAGGAACGCAGGAAGGAGCATAACCGCCTTCATCGCCTACGGCTGTATTGTATCCGTATTTCTTTAATACGCTCTTCAGATTGTGGAATACTTCAGCACCCATTCTGATAGCTTCAGCAACACTCTTTGCACCAACTGGCATGATCATGTATTCCTGGCAGTCAGCTGCACTGTCAGCGTGCTTGCCGCCGTTTAATACGTTCATCATTGGTACAGGTAATACCTTGCCGTTTGCGCCGCCGAAATACTTGTACAGTGGCATACCATAGAAATCAGCTGCAGCTCTTGCACATGCCATGGATACGCCTAAGATAGCATTGGCACCTAATTTTGACTTATCAGGAGTTCCGTCCATTTCAATCATGGTCTTGTCGATTAAAACCTGATCAGTTACATCGAATCCGATTAAAGCCGGAGCCAGGATCTCGTTAACATTGGCTACAGCCTTCAGAGTTCCCTTGCCTAAGAAACGCTTCTTATCGCCGTCTCTTAACTCTAAAGCTTCTCTTTCACCAGTTGATGCGCCAGATGGAACGATTGCTCTACCAAAAGCGCCTGATTCAGTAGTTACTTCTACTTCAACAGTAGGATTGCCGCGTGAGTCTAATACTTCGCGAGCATAAACATCAATAATGCATGGCATATAAATTTCGCCCTCCTTATTTATATTACCTTCTTTATTATTCTAACATATAAGCATGGTTTTAACACGCTTTTTCGCATGCATCTTTAACAATCTCCCCGATCGTCGGATGCGGATGAACAGTGTGAACAATATCGTCAATCGTTCCGCCTTTTTTCATCAGAACACTGACTTCATTGATCATTTCACTGCTGTTTTCACAGATCATCTGGGCCCCCAGAATGACCTTGTCTTCCCTGCCGTAATAAATCAGTACGGTTCCCTCACCCTTCTGGGACAGCAGGGCTTTCCCATTGGCTCCGGCATTGGATGAAGCAGTTTCATATTCAATGCCTTTTTCCTGCAGTTCCTTTTCTGTCAAGCCAACCGTGGATATCACCGGATCGACAAAGATACAGGCCGGTATGACACGGTAGTCGGCACATTCATCCCTTCCCAGAATACTCGCCAGTGCAACATCTCCCTGGTAAGTTGCGACATGTGCCAGCTGCTTTATGCCGGTTATATCGCCGATCGCATAGATGTTATCAACGTTGGTACGCATATGCTCATCAACCGGAATTCTGTTTCTTTCTCTGCTGACACCGGCTTTCTCCAGACCTATATCAGAAATATTATTCCGGCGTCCGGCAGCTGCCAGACATCTGTCAAACGGCAGTTCTTCCGTTTTGTCCTTATACTGATACCATATTCTGTCGGTTCCCACTTCCAGAACTCTGGCTGATGTCAGTACCTTTATGCCAAGCTTCTTAATGCTGCGGTTAAGCCACTTCAGGATACCGGAATCAACTCCCGGCAGAATCGAAGGCATCATTTCTATTACCGTAACCTTTTTGCCGAGCTTTCCCAATATAAAGGCCG
>CAMOMM010000018.1 GCA_946619805.1 uncultured Bacillota bacterium
AATGGACCAAGCGGCAAGGAAACTTACTATAACCTGCCGATGGGTGGGGTCATTGCGATCATGAGAGCCATGGGAAACACTGATGAATACTGGGTAAGGGAAGACGGCTGCAAGATGCTGGGACCATACATTATGGTAGCTGCTCATCTGGGATTAAGACCGAGAGGTTCATTGGTTGAAACCTCATTGGGAATGGGCTTAGTGTGCGATACCGGACTGTTTGCCCTGACTAATCCTTATCAGATAGATATAGCTGTAGACTGGTAATGTAAAGAAAGAGAAATCTTTCTTTTTTTCTTGTATAATGGAGTTAATAAGGAGATATTATTAATATGTTGGAAACAGGAATTCTGGCCCCTGATTTTACCTTAATGGATCAGGATGGAAAACCGCACTCATTAAGTGATTACCGCGGACAGAAGGTCGTTCTGTATTTCTACCCGAAAGACAGTACCTCCGGCTGTACCAAACAGGCCTGTAACTTCACGGAACTGCTGCCGCACTTCCGCGAGAAAAACGCTGTGGTCCTCGGTGTCAGCAAGGATTCGGTAGCTTCACACAAGAAGTTCCAGGAAAAGTATGATCTGGGCTTCACGCTGCTCTCTGATCCGGAAAAGGAAGTCATCCAGCTCTATGATGTCTGGAAGGAAAAGAACATGTATGGAAAGGTAACAATGGGAGTAGTCAGAACGACTTATCTAATTGATGAAAATGGAATCATAACCAGGGCATTGGGCAAGGTCAATGCTGCTGGTAATCCGGCTGAAATGCTGAATATATTGGAGGGATAGAAATGATTACAATGCTGGACTGCATCAGGCGTACTCCGAGTAAGGTTAAGGAAATCGTTCGGAACGCCAAGACAAACACTGAAGGAATGATCAAGGCACTGGGTGAAGACGTTAAGAAATTAAACCGTATCACGATCATTGGTTCAGGCTCATCACACAACAGCTCTGTTGCTGCTGCACTGTTTATGGAAAAGGTTACAGGCATGGATGTTCAGATAGTTCTGCCTAACACCTACCGCAAGAAGACAGTATTCGCTGAAGATGCTTTATACATCTTCGTCTCTCAGTCAGGAACTTCTACCTTAGTCAAGGAAGAAGCCAGAATGACTGCGGAAAAGGGACTGCACACTGTTTCAGTTACTGCTGAAGACGGTTCACCGCTTGATCAGGTCACCGGAAGCCATGTGGATATCGGCTGCGGCTTTGAAGAATATGGATACCGTACTGTTGGTGTCAGCTGCACCATTACGACCCTGATGATCATCGCCTTAAGGCTGGGCCTGGAACGTGGTGCAATCACTTCTGACGAGTATGAAGGATATCTGAGAGATGCTCTCAAGGCGGCTGAAAACAACGCTGTAATAGCCGATAAAGCCGTTGAATGGTTTAATAATAACCTGGAAATACTGAAGGGCTGCCGCAATGTTCTCTTCTATGGCGGCGGATGTCTGTATGGTGTTGCCATTGAAGGCGCTTTAAAGCTTCTGGAAACTGCCAAGATCTATAAGTCAGTGGGATATGAAGCAGAAGACGGTCTGCATGGACCTAACCTGGGATTCAATAAGGATGATGTCATCGTATCACTCAATGCAGGTGGTCAGGATAATTTCTATGCAACAGCCGTTGCCAAGTTCGGTAAGGGTGAATTAAGACACGGGTTCATCATCGGTGCCAATACTGTTGATGATACTGACCTGCCGTTTGAATGTGCATCCGAATACTTCAGAGCAATTGAGTTCGCTCCGGTCGTACAGGTAATTGCCTATATGCTGGCAGTTGTCAATGACATTCCGGTAGTTGACATTGCCCATCGTCAGGCACATGTATCAGCTAAGTATTTCCGGACACACGACGCACAGTAAGACATAAAGTGAACTGGTTTCAAAACCAGTTCTTTTTATGGTAGAATAGAAGCCGAGGTGATTTTAAATGAATGAACAGATAATCGCGAATCTGGCTGCCCGGCTTAAGGTAAAGGTATCTCAGGTGGAAAATACTCTGAGTCTTTTAGAGCAGGACAACACGGTTCCGTTTATTGCCCGTTACCGTAAGGAAATGACCGGCGGTCTGGATGAACAGCAGATCCTGGAAATATCCAAGCAGTACGAATATGAAGTCAAGCTGGCTGACCGTAAGGAAGCAGTTCTCAACCGGATCGCTCAGCAGGGCAAGCTTACAGAAGAAATAAAGAATTCCATCATGGCAGCAGGAAAGCTGTCTGAGGTTGAAGACTTATACCGTCCATATGTCCAGAAAAAGAAGACCAGAGCCGGTATTGCCATCAAGAACGGCTTACAGCCGTTAAGCGAGTGGATGCTTTCCTTACCTAAGGAAGGGTCTCTGGAAAAAGAAGCTGAAAAATATCTGAATGAAGAAGTAGTGACTGTTAAGGATGCCATTCAGGGTGCCATGGACATCATTGCTGAACAGGTGTCCGATACCGCTCAGTTAAGATGGGATTTCCGTGATTTCATCTACAATACCGGCAAGATCGTTACCAAGATCAGGAAGAATGCCGAAGATGAAAAGAAGGTCTATGAAATGTATTATGACCGTACGGAAAGAGTCAATGCCATCGCTGATCACCGTGTCATGGCGATTGACAGAGCCGAAAAGGAAAAGGTTATTTCCGTAACTTTTGAATATGACAGTAATTCATTGATTGAACAGGCATTTGACTCACTGGTACAGACACATAAGTCAGTGGTTAATGAGGAGATCCACGCTGCCTGTGAAGACGGCTGCAAGCGTCTGTTATTCCCGAGCGTGGAAAGGGAAATACGCTCACAGTTAAGCGACAGAGCCCGGGAAAAGTCCATTGAGATCTTCTCCATGAATCTGGAAAAACTGCTGTTACAGCCACCTTTAAAGGGCCGTGTGGTCATGGGCTTTGACCCGGCTTTCCGTACCGGTTGCAAGCTGGCAATTCTGGACAGCACCGGAAAGATGCTGCATATTGACAAGATCTATCCGCATGAACCGGTCAATAAGGTTGCCGAGGCCAAGAAGACACTTCTGGCATTAATAAAGAAATACGGTGTACAGATCATTGCGATCGGTAATGGTACTGCTTCACGAGAAAGCGAAAAGCTGGTTGCTGAACTTATTCATGAGAATAATCTGCCGGTAAGTTATGCCATTGTTTCCGAAGCCGGTGCATCAGTTTATTCAGCCAGTGAAAATGCCAGAAAAGAATTCCCTGATCTTCATGTTGAAGAAAGAAGTGCCGTATCCATCGGCAGAAGACTGCTGGACCCATTGGCTGAACTGATCAAGATAGACCCGAAGTCAATCGGTGTCGGGCAGTATCAGCATGACCTGCCGCAGAAACAGCTCAATGAAAGACTTGATGAAGCCATCATGATGTGCGTCAACCGCACCGGTGCTGACCTTAATACTGCTTCCGTTGAACTGCTGACTCACATTTCCGGTCTGACTGCCGGAAGCGCAAAGGAAATCGTTGAATACCGCAATGCCAACGGCAAGTTCGTCAACAGGGAACAGCTGAAGAAAGTCAAGAAGATCGGTGACAAGGCCTTCCAGCAGTGTGCCGGCTTCTTGAGAATAACCGATGGAAATGAACCTCTCGATCAGACTTCGATCCATCCGGAAAGCTATGAAGCTGCCCGCAAGATCATGGAAGTATGCGGCATCAGCCATCTTGGCGATCCTGACATCAGTTTTGACAGTGAGAAGGTTGCTGCCCTTAATATTGACAGCTATACGCTCAATGACATTGAAGATGCCATTAAGCAGCCTTTAAGAGACTACCGTGACCAGTTTGAGGGTGCTCTGTTAAAGAGCGATGTACTGGAGATCAGTGACCTCAAGATTGGGGATTCCTTATCCGGAACGGTCAGAAACGTTGTGGACTTCGGAGCCTTTGTGGATATCGGATTACACGAAGACGGCCTGGTACATGTTACCAGAATGAGCATGAAGAGGATCAATCATCCTTCCGAAGTGGTATCAGTCGGTGACATTGTTACTGTTTATGTCATAGGCATTGATGAAGCCAGAGGCCGAGTACAGCTGTCATTACTGCCGCCTGATGCCCTGGCCAGCAGAAGTGCCAACCGCAGTAAATCACGTGAAGAACGTAAGAAACAGCAGAAAAAATCACGGCAGAAACCGCAACAGCATAAGAAAAAAGAAGATGACTATACTTACGAGGATGCCATGAAGAAACTGCTGGAAAGATTTGGCAGACAAAGATAACTCTTTACATTAAAACACATTTTATTTTATACTATATGTGCTGCCGGTTTAGCTCAGCGGCAGAGCACTTCCTTGGTAGGGAAGGGGCCGACAGTTCAATTCTGTCAACCGGCACCATTATGGTATAAAATGGGGTAAGCAAACCCCTTTTTATTTTATGTACATGGATGCTATAATATATCCAACATATCAATCAACATTAATAGGAGAAAAACTATGAACGCTACAAATAGAAGACTTGCTATTTTTGACAAACTGCTGAATGAAAAAAGAGTTGTGGTTATGAATCTGGCCGAAGAATTCAACGTAACTCCGATGACTATTCGCCGTGACCTCAGTGTTCTGGAAAAGCAGGGTGTTATCACAACCTACTATGGCGGTGCAAGCCTTAATGAAGGGGCTGCCAGTGAACCGTCATTCATGCTGAAAAACAAGAACGCCATTGATGAGAAAATGGCCATTGCCTATGAAGCCAGCAAGCTGATCAATGAAGGTGATTCGATTTACATTGACTGCGGTACGACCTGTTATAACATCGGACGTTTCCTGAAGAACAAGAAGATCACAGTGCTGACAAATTCCATCAGACTGATTGAAACGATCAAGGAAAAGGACAGAATCGACATCATTGTTGCTCCAGGGGTCTACAGCCGCATTGCGGAAGCTGCCCTGAGTTCCAGCACGATTGAATTCTTTGAAAAGCATCATGTTGACAAGGCCTTTGTTACTTCACAGGGTTTTGACCTTGTCAAGGGCGCTTCAGTGCCTGAAGAGATGGATGGCAAGGTCAAGTCATCAGTGCTTCCTATCAGCAAGCAGAATATACTGCTGATTGACCACACCAAGTTCGGGCAGGTTTTCTTCAGTATTCACGGTTTACCTGCTGATTATGACATGATCATTACCGATGAAGGTGTTGATCCTGCCATCGTAAAACAGTGTGAGGAACTGGGACTGCCATTACGCATTGCCCCGTATATAAGGAGAAGAGAAACCAGATGGGATTAGACGAAATCATGAAGGGCAGATATTCTGTCCGCAACTACAGCGACAAACCGGTTGAAAAGGAAACCTTTGACCGGATAATAGAAGCCGGCATGCTGGCTCCTACCGCCAAGAATACTCAGGCTCAGAGAATCTACATTCTGTGCAGTCCGGAAGCCGTTGCCAAGATCAGAAGCGTCTGCCGCAGTGCATACAATGCTCCTGCCGTAATGTGTTTCACCGCCAAGCGGGATGAAGTATTCCGCAATCCATTTGAAGATAATTTCAATTCCGGTCATCAGGACTGCAGCATTGTAGCCACATACATGATGCTGAAGGCCTATGAACTGGGACTGGGAACTGTCTGGGTCAATCATTTCCCTAGACAGCAGGTCAGAGAACTGTTTGAAATCCCGGAAGATGAGGAGATCGTACTGCTGATGCCAATCGGCTATCCGGCAGCTGAAAGCGTTCCTTCACCGAGACACAGTGAATCTAAGAAACCTGAAGAAGTAGTAAAATTCCTGTAATGAAAAGACCGGCAACGGCCTTTTTACATTGCCAGAAAGAAAGGAACACAGAAAGCGAGGCAAATGCGTGTGTTTTTGTATCGATTGGCTGTGCTTACATGTTTTGAATGTGTTTATTGTCTATTCTTGGTAAACTGTTATTGGGAGGTGTCGTCATGAACAAATTACTGAGTTACGTACCAGCTACCAATGAATGCGATTTTGACAGAATAGCCAGATTGCAGGACAAAATGTATCACCGTAAGGCGACATTATGTCGGGAAAGAGCCGAGATCTACACCGAAGTCTTCAGGGAAACTGAAGGGGAAAGCATGATCTTGAGAAAGGCAAAGGCTTTTAAGAAGACTCTGGAAAACATGACGATATACATTGAACCTGATTCACTTATTGTAGGAAATCAGGCTTCCCGTAATTTTGCCGCACCGGTTTTCCCGGAATATTCTATTGACTGGATAATTGATGAGATGGACGAATTTGCTTTAAGAAGCGGTGACAGTTTCGAAGTTGATGAGGATACCAAGGAAAGAATCAGAAAGATTGCCCCTTACTGGATGGGCAAGACACATAAGGACGAAGTGCTGAAAAACCTTCCGCCTGTCAACAGACTGGCTGAAAAGCAGAGTGTACTGCACCGTGGTGGCATCAGCATGTCCGGAGACGGTCACATTGTTCCCAACAATGAATATGTACTTAGCCATGGTTATGGCGGCATTAAGGAAATTGCCCGCAGGCATCTGGAAAACGATGCCGATCTGAGTGATGATCAGAAAGATTACTACCGCTCTGTCATCATGGCCATGGAGGGAGCTCTGGCATACTGTAAACGATTCTCCCGGCTGGCTTATGAAACGGCACAGAATACTGCGGATGAAAAAAGAAAGAATGAACTGCTGAAGATATCAGAGATGATGGGAAGACTGATGCAGGGACCGGCTGATTCCTTCTATCGGGCTGTGGAAACCATTTACCTTACGCATGTACTGATGATGATCGAAAGCAACGGTCATTCATTCTCCTTTGGCAGATTTGATCAGGATGTATATGAATACTATAAGAAAGATATAGAAAAAGGAGTAATCAGTGAAGACAAGGCTCTGGAGATCATTACCCATTTCTTCATCATGAGCAATTCGCTGAACAAGATCAGACCATGGGACCATACCCAGTATTCCGGGGGATATCCTCTGTATTCCAACCTGATGGTTGGCGGCATGAAGCCTGACGGTACTGACGGCACCAATGATCTTTCCTATCTGTGTCTGGAGGCCATGGCTCTCAATGGACTTCCTGAGCCTAACATGTCAGTCAGATATAATGAAAATACACCGCATTCCCTGATGAAGGATGCTGCCAAACTGATCGCCAGAGGCTTTGGCATGCCGGCCATCTTCAGCGATGATGTCTGCATACCGGCTATGGCTTCCCTGGGTTTACCGATCGAAGTAGCCAGGGATTACACTTCCATCGGATGCGTCGAAACAGGTATACCGGGCCGCTGGGGACACCGTGCCACCGGCATGACCTACATTAATTTCGGCAAGATCCTGGAACTGGTCATGAATAACGGCTGTGATCCTGACAGCGGTGTACAGTTAATAAAGATCAATGGCAGGGAAGGCCGTGACATTGAATATGAAAACTATGATGAACTGTGGGCAGCCTGGAACAGACTGCTGGAATTCTACAGCGATCTGGCCTATCAGTGTGATCTGGTCTGTGACCGTTCACTAAAGGTATATGATGCCGATCCGTTTGCCTCATCATTGATAAACTGCTCCCTGGAAAGAGGAAAGACCCTGAAAAACGGCGGTGCGGAATATGATTTTGTCAGCTCATCCAACATCGGCCCAAGTGTTGTCGGTGACTCACTGGCAGCGGTTAAGAAGCTGGTATTTGAGGATAAGGTTCTGACCTTGAAACAGTTAAGAGAGGCCTTGGACAGTAACTTTGAGGGCATTGAAGGCGCCAGGATCAGAAAACTGTGCCGTAAGGCTCCGAAGTTCGGCAATGACATCGATTATGTTGACGAGATCGTCCGGGATGTCTATGAATCATATCTGAAACTGCTGCCTAAGTATAAGACAGACAGATTTGGAAACGGACCTTTCGGATGCGGCTATACCATGAGCACCAGCAACATTACTTCATATGTACCTAATGGTTTCGATGTGGGTGCAACACCGGATGGCCGACTGGCAGGAAAGCCTCTTAATGAAGGAGCTTCACCATGTCTTGGGGCCGATACCAACGGTCCGCTGGCTGTTGTCAATTCCGTCAGCAAGCTTCCAAATAAGAGAATGGCCGGGGGCCAGCTATTGAACATGAGATTCTCGCCGGGATCTCTGGAAGGCGATGACAATCTGGAAAAGTTCACTCATTTCCTGGAAACACTCAGGAAAAAGAACATCTTCCATGATCAGTTCAACGTTGTCGATTCAGCTACCTTAAGAGCTGCCAAGGCTCATCCGGAAGACTATCCGGATCTGATGGTCAGAGTAGCCGGTTACTGCGCTCTGTTCTCAACCCTGATGCCTGAAGCACAGGATGCCATCATTGCCCGTACGGAGCTGTCTCTGTAATGAAAGGCTTTGTCAATAAAATACAGCATTATTCAACCAAAGACGGACCAGGGATCCGCTCCACGGTTTTTATGGTGGGGTGCAACCTGCGCTGTCTGTGGTGCTGTAATCCCGAAAGCATGCTTCCCGGATATAAGCTGATGTATCATTCACTGAAGTGTCAGAGATGCTTAAGCTGTGTACATGCTTTTCCTGAAGCAGTTGTGATGAGTGAGGATGGCTGCGTTATAAACAGGGAAAAGGCTGGCTTTGACCGGCTGGTGGACATCTGCCCGTTTGAAGCATATGAAAAGATGGGTGAATGGATCGAAGCATCAGAACTGGTTGACAGACTGCTGAGATACCGTGACTTCTATGAGGGTTCTGAAGGCGGTGTAACCTTTTCAGGAGGAGAATGCCTGCTGCAAAGTGAATTTGTGGAACAGTGTATGGATCTGCTGCATGAAAACGGGGTCAAAGTATGTATAGATACAGCGGGCAATCTGCCCTGGGACAGGATAAAGGGAGTTTTAGGCAAGTGCGACACCGTACTGTTCGACCTTAAGGCATATGACGATCAGCTCCATCAGAGACTGACATCTGTCAGTAATGAAATGATCCTGGATAATCTGAATAAGCTTGATCAGCTGGGTAAGGAACTGTATGTAAGAATGATCGTGGTTCCGGGATTAAACGATGACATAAGTGATCTGAAGGCCAGAGTTGACCGGGTCAGAGGATTAAGAAGTCTGAAACAGATCGATTTTCTGAAATATCACAGGCTCGGTGTCGGTAAATACCGCGAACTTGGCTTAAGGTATCCGCTGGATGATATCGGTGAAGTAAATGAAGAACTGCTGGCGAAAATCAGAAAATATGCCGGTGATATAGTGACCACTGTCGGGGGATAAAAAAACATTTCCGACAGTAGAGTGTATGTCACATCAATGTTGTTTGCTTTGCCGGTGATCTGATCGTGTCAGAGTGTCGGAAGTCTGTGTTAAAATAAAAGTGAAAAAAGCTCCGGAAGGAGCATGGAGGATATAATATGGTAACAATGCTGGACTGCATCAGAAGAGTTGCACCGCTTACAAAGGAAATAGTCAGAAATGCTGAAGTGAATACTGATCCGCTGGTAAGGGAACTGGGCGATGATATTCATAAGATCAATGAGATCATCATCTGCGGAGCCGGTTCCAGCAACACTGCAGCCGTAACTGCTGCGGGATTCATGGAAAAGGTCAGCGGCCTTCAGGTTCATACTTTCATGGCCAATAAATTCAATGGCAAGTCAGTATATAATCCTGATGCCCTGTACATCTTTGTTTCCCAGCCCGGTACATCAACCCTGGTCAAGGAAATGGCGTGCAGAATGAATGAAA
>CAMOMM010000019.1 GCA_946619805.1 uncultured Bacillota bacterium
TGACTTTCTCCCGCACGGATATAGCCAATGAACATTCACAGTTAAGACTGATAGGTGTATCCCTCCGGCAGCTGCAGCAGTGCACCTTAAGAGCCATTGATGCTGCCTTCTGCAGTGAACAGTGGAAACAGGAATTAAGGGAAAAAGCAAGAACAATAATGGGAATATAAAACAGTGAAACTGTTGCATGAATATGATTAAAATAAGGAAACTTCTAGGCAGTTAATTCTGAATGCAGAAAACATGGAGTCGGTCTGTTGATTGCGTTAATGGTGGAAAATGAGGAAGCCTCGATTCATGACACCGCAATCTGGATGGATATTAAGTAAGGAAGAAGAAAATGCTGATACGTAAGGCAGATGCAAAGGAAATGAGGAAACTGTGGGGCAATGATGCTTCATTCACTGCCCGTTTCTTTTATGACCGGATTGCCTCAGGTAATGCCGTTTTCTGGACAGTTGATGATAATGGTGAACTGATCGGTGAACTCTATTCTTTCCTGAATCTGGATGACAGGGACTTTGCGGATGGTAAGAACAACAGAGCGTATCTGTGTGCTTTCCGCATCAGAAAACAGTACCGTGGTCAGGGACTGGGAACAGCCCTGATGGAATCAGCTCTGGAAGATCTGAAAAACAGAGGATTTAAAACTGTCACCATCGGTGTTAAAAAAGATGAACCGGAAAACATCAGGCTTTATGAGCGCCTTGGTTTCAGTGAAAGAGTAAAAGAGTGTCATTATGATCCGTGTGGTCTTGATGAAAAAGGCCAGCCTGAATATGATGAGAAAGGCTGGTGGCTGCTGGTAAAACAGCTTTGAATAAGAGGATATGACGATATGGTAAGAGTACTGTTTGTCTGTCATGGCAATATCTGCCGCAGTGCCATGGCTGAAGCAATAATGAAGGAACTGGTAAGGAGAAAGGGAATAGCGGAGAATTACTATATTGATTCAGCTGCTACTTCCACGGAAGCAATAGGTTACTACATGTATTCCCCGGCAGTCAGAACGCTTAAGCAGAAAGGTATTCCTGCCGGTAATCATGTTGCCAGAGCATTAAGAAAAAGGGACTATCAGGATTTTGATCTTCTGATTGGCATGGACCGTTACAATATCCGTGACATGATGAGAATGTACAATAACGATCCTGAGGGTAAGATCAGAAAGATGCTTGATTATGTCGGAATTGACAGAGATGTGGCAGATCCATGGTATACCGGGGACTTTGAAGCTACCTGGCAGGATCTGATCGTTTCGATAGAAGAACTGATAAAGGTCACACAGTGATCTTTTTTTACGCATTATCAGGATTTCTTACTAATAAGTATTGAGGTGATATTCAGTGCAGTAGATGCGGTAATACGGATAAGGCATGGTTTTATTATGGAAACAGGGGCTGGTACTGCCGAAAATGCATTCAGTTTGGTGAAGCAACCATCAGGGAAGATGAAAGTCACTATGTTGACGGGGAATACACTCTGCGCTTTGATCTGACAGAGCAGCAGGAAAAGGTATCAGATGAATTATGCCGGTGTCTGGAAAAAAGAAGCAGTGTTCTTCTGGAAGCGGTATGCGGGGCCGGCAAGACGGAACTGGTATATGAAGCCATTGCCAGAGAGTTAAGAAAGGGACACAGGGTAGGATTTGCGATTGCCAGAAGGCAGGTCGTTCTGGAAATTGCCCAAAGACTGCAGGAGGCCTTTTCCAGACTAAAGGTCGTTGCGGTCTGTCAGGGATATACCAGAGATGTGAACGGAGATATTGTGGTCTGTACAACCCATCAGCTTTACCGTTTTAACCGTTATTTTGACCTGCTGATAATAGATGAGCCGGATGCCTTTCCCTTCAAGGGTAATGAAACACTTAAGGGAATAGCCCTGCACAGCTGCAGGGGTAGTGTGGTTTATCTGACGGCAACACCGGATAATCAGCTGAAAAACATGGCCGCGGACGGTCAGCTGGAACATCTTGTTTTATCCCGCCGTCCTCATGGATGTGATCTCTGTGTTCCGGAGGTTTACTATGGCAGTAAGCCTGAACTGGCCATTAAGGGGGCCTTATGGCTATACAGACAGCTGAAGCAGAAAAGAAAGGTCCTGTTGTTTGTCTCCAGCATGGCCAGAGGACGAAAACTGCATTTCCTGTTAGGAAGATTTGTAAAGTGCTGTTACATCAGCAGCAAGACAGACGGCAAGGATGATATCATAAGTGACTTTAAAAGAGGAAAGTACGATGTCTGCATTGCGACCCTGATCCTGGAAAGAGGAATAACCATTGATGATGTTCAGGTACTGGTCTGGAAACGGGAAAGCAGAGTCTTTGATGAAGCTTCCCTGACGCAGATCTCCGGACGTGTAGGAAGAAGTTTTCTGCACCCTCAGGGAGACTGTCTGTTTCTGTGTGAAGGAAGAAGTGAAAGCATTGACGCCTGCATCAGGTCATTAAGGAGGGCAAATGAGAACTGACTGCTTCTGCCGGTGGTGTCATAAGTCGATCCGTTATGAGGGATCGTTCAGAGAAATGTTTCAGATCGATGATGTGCTGTGTGACCATTGCCGTAACCAGATGAATATCCGCCAGGGGACCTATAAAAAAGATGAACTGCGGTTTGAAGGCATGTATGTCTATGAGGGTATGGTCAGGGACATGATACTGCAGTATAAGGAAAACTATGATGAGGCGCTGTTCAGTGTATTTCTTTATCCTTATGCCAGGCAATTGAGGAGAAAGTACCGTAAGTATACGATTGTACCGGTTCCCAGCAGTGTCGAAAGGATCAGGGAAAGGGGCTTCAGGCATGTGGATATGATGTTTTCGCTGCTTGATCTGCCGATTGCCGGACTTATAGTCAAGACTGATAACATTGAACAGAAATACAGCTACCACCGCGAACAGATCGGCAGTTATTTCAAACTGGCAGATAAACAGATAGATTCCCGAACCCCTGTTCTGCTGGTGGATGATATTGTGACAACTGGGGCATCAATGTCTGCCTGTTATGCTCTTTTAAGGCAGAAATATGATTTCATCAGGTGTTTTTCGGTCAGTTTCAGCACAAAGTTTGTGAAGAAGTCTTTATTATTTACAAACTAGTCGTTTCAGCGTATAATTCGTGTATGAAAGGATTGTTGGTTTTTCTCTTATGCAAGGCAAAGTGAAATTATTTAACAAGGAGAAAGGCTATGGCTTCATCACTGCCGAAGGGCAGCCGAAGGATATCTTTTTTCATTATTCTGAATTGGTAATGGAAGGCTTTAAGACCATCGAAACAGATTCTGTTGTTGAATTTGAACTTGTAGATACTGAGCGTGGTCCGCAGGCAAAGAAAATTGTCAAAGTTCAGCAATAATAGTAAAAGAGCAGAAGTGCTCTTTTTTTGTCATGTTTTAATATGGTAGAATAGATGGGAACGGAGGTAAATTCGTGGCAGGATTTTTTGAAAGACTATTTGACAGTAACGCCAGAGAATTAAAGGCGATAGAAAATAAGGTAACGCTGGTTGAACGGTACGCCGATGAAATGGCAGGGCTCAGTGATGAGCAGCTTAAGGCCAAGACACCGTATTTCAGGGAAAAGCTGGCTGACGGGCGGACTCTGGATGACATACTTCCGGAGGCTTTTGCGGTTGTCAGAGAAGCAGCTAAGAGAGTCATTGGCGAATATCCGTTCCATGTCCAGTTAATGGGCGGTGTTGTTCTGCATCAGGGCGACATTGCTGAAATGAAGACCGGTGAAGGTAAGACTCTTACCTCAATTCTTCCGGTTTATCTGAACGCTCTTGGCGGCAAGGGTGTTCATGTCATTACCGTAAACGAATATCTGGCCGAACGTGACTCCAAGTGGATGGGACAGATCCATAAGTTCCTTGGACTGACAGTCGGGCTGAACAGACATGGCATGGGTAACCGTGAAAAAAGAGATGCCTATGCCTGTGACATTACATATACCACCAACGCTGAGCTGGGTTTTGACTATCTGAGAGATAACATGGTCACCAGAGTTGAAGACCGTGTATTAAGAGGACTTAACATGGCTCTGGTTGATGAGGTCGACTCAATCCTCATCGATGAATCCAGAACACCTCTGATCATTTCCGGCGGTAAGAAAGATACTGCCAACCTGTATATTCAGGCAGATAAGTTTGTCAAGAGACTGACGGAAGATGAAGACTATAAGATCGACATTCAGTCCAAAACCGTATCTCTGACTGAGGAAGGTGTAGCCAAGGCTGAAAAGGCCTTTAAGGTTGAAAACCTGTTTACTCCGGAATACACACAGCTGGTTCACCACATCAACCAGGCTTTAAAGGCCAACTATACCATGAGCAATGAAGTGGAATATCTGGTCAGGGACAGACAGGTCTATATCGTAGACCAGTTCACCGGCCGTATCATGGAAGGCAGAGTCTTCTCTGACGGTCTGCATCAGGCTATTGAAGCCAAGGAAAATGTTCCAATCAAGGAAGAGACAACCACCCTGGCTACTATCACATACCAGAACTTCTTCCGTCTCTATAACAAGCTGGCCGGCATGACCGGTACTGCCAAGACTGAAGAGGAAGAATTCCTGGCCATTTATAACATGCGTGTTACTTCAATACCGACCAACAAGCCGGTAATCAGAGAGGACTATCCTGATGCCATTTTCGCAACCAGAAAGGCCAAGTTCAATGCTCTGACTCAGGAAGTCATGGAAAGACACGCCAAGGGACAGCCGGTACTTGTGGGTACCATTTCCGTTGACGTATCTGAATTCCTCAGCAAGATCTTCTCTCAGAGAAAGATCAGACATGAAGTTTTAAACGCCAAAAACCATAAGCGTGAGGCTGACATCATAGCCAAGGCCGGATTGAAAAACGCTGTTACCATCGCCACCAATATGGCTGGCCGTGGTACCGACATCAAGCTGGGACCTGGTGTCAGAGAACTGGGTGGTCTGGCTGTATTAGGTTCCGAAAGACATGAATCCAGACGTATCGACAATCAGTTAAGAGGACGTTCCGGACGTCAGGGTGACCCTGGCTGTTCAAGATTCTTCGTATCAATGGAAGACGAACTGATGGTCAGATTCGGTTCTGAAAGGATCCAGGGCATGTTCACTCAGCTTGGTGATGCCCCGATCGAATCAAAGATGGTCAGCAAGGCTATTGAAAGTGCTCAGAAGAGAGTTGAAGGCATGAACTTCGATATCCGTAAAACTCTGCTGGAATACGATGATGTTCTGCGTCAGCAGCGTGAAACCATCTACCAGCAAAGAGATGAAATACTGGAGAATGATGATGTTCATTCCATCGTCAGAGACATGTTTGACCGTGTAGCCGCTGATCTGGTTGCCGGACACACTGACTACAGTGAAAGAAATCCAAGCGTCAATCTGGAAACCCTGAAGGACGCCTTATGGAAAATGAATGTTGATGAAGATGATGCCATGGAAAGACTTTCCAAAGGCAAGGGTGTTGAAGATATCAGCCGTATTACGGCAGAGATTCTCTGGGATGCCTACGAGGAAAAGATCGAAGGATTCAAGCAGGATTTCTTAAGAATAGAAAAGACCATGGTTCTGAGAATAATCGATGCCAAGTGGATCGATCATATCGATACCATGAGCAAGCTCAGAGAAGGAATTCACTTAAGATCATATGCTCAGGATAACCCGTTGAAGGCATATACATCAGAAGGATATGAAATGTTTGAGACAATGATGGATTCCATCGCCAGAGAAGTTGTCAACTTCTGCATGAGCTGCCGTATTGAGATCAAGGAGAAAAGATAAGACATGGAAGTCTATGAAATAAGACAGGGAGCTTCAGATTATGAAGTCAGGCTGGTAAAGCTTGGTGATTCACTTTGACCTGCCGGTCAGAGAAGCCCGTATTAAGGAAATAGAAAAAATGATGGTGGCTGACAATTTCTGGAATGACCAGAGAAAGGCTCAGTCATTGGTACAGGAAATGAACACTCAGAAAAACCTGATAAGGGATTATCAGGCTCTTTTGAGTACCATCCAGGAGATCAATGAAAGCGTGGCAATGCTGAAGGATGACTACAGTGAAGAGCTTCATCTGCTGATCGAAGATGAATACCTGGATTTTGAAAAGAAATTTGAGAAGTTTGAGATCAATGTGCTGCTGTCTCATCCATACGACCAGCATAATGCGATCGTTGAACTGCATCCGGGAGCCGGGGGAACCGAATCTCAGGACTGGGCCAGCATGCTTTACAGAATGTATACCCGTTATGCCGCCAGAAAAGGATATAATGTCCGTATTCTGGATATGCTGGAAGGGGAAGAAGCAGGGCTTAAGTCCGTATCATTCCTGGTAGAGGGACCGCTGGCGTACGGTTATCTTAAGGGAGAAAGGGGAATTCACCGTCTGGTCAGGATCTCACCTTTCAACGCTGCCGGCAAGAGGATGACTTCCTTTGCCTCAGTGGAAGTGACACCGGAATTCAATGATGACATTCAGATCGAGATCAGACCTGAGGATATCCAGATCGATACTCACCGTGCTTCAGGAGCCGGTGGCCAGCATATCAACAAGACGGATTCGGCAGTCAGGATCACACACATTCCTACCGGAATCGTTACATCATGTCAGTCGGAAAGAAGTCAGCTGCAGAACAAGGAGCAGGCTCTTAACATGCTCAAGAGCAAGCTTTATGCCAGATATATTCAGGAACAGGAATCACGACTGGCATCCATCAAGGGTGTGCAGATGCGGAATGAATGGGGGTCTCAGATCCGCAACTATGTATTCTGCCCTTATACCCTGGTAAAGGATGTCAGGACCGGTTATGAGGAAACCAATGTAGGCAGAGTGATGGACGGTGAAATCGATGAGTTCATCTATGCCTATCTGAAGAGTCAGATATGAGACAGGTAAGTATGGGAAGAAGACTGCTGGCAGCAATCTTCGGGTTTGTTATGGCAATTGCCCTCAGCTTTTACAATACGGTCAACATGACTGATACTTTCATGACGCCGGAAATTACCCGAGCCATCTTTCAGGATCCCCGGCTGGCCAGTACTTATGTTTCTGCCGATTCCTCCCTTTTATCGACATTAAAGGTCGAAATAAGAGATAAGCTGAAAGACAGCGGCCTTACCGAGCGGCAGTTTGTCCGGATAGAGGACAGCCAGGCAGCCAGAAGCATTCTGGAGGAAATTACGGTATCATTAGTCAGACAGCTGCGCGGTCAGAGCAGTGAATATGTTGATGATGAGGCAGTTGTCCGTCTGTGTAACAGCAAGCTGGCTGATATTCAAAGTGAAGTTGAAGGACTGGATGATACTCAGCGGAATGCAGTAAGAGAGGCCTATGGTTCATCAGTCAGCAGACTGGTTGGCATGATTGCCAGGGCTCTGGCCTCAAGAAAGGTACCTTTCAATGTCAGCTTCTTTACCTATACCCGTGTCATTTCACTGCTGGTAGCGGCAGGGTGTGTCCTGCTGATCTGGCTGTTGGTGAAAAAAGATCCTTCCTGGTTAAGAACAGCAGGTCTGGTAACCCTGGTGGTAATGGTGCCGACGTTGTATACGATCATCAGATTAATGAATCTGTCAGCCAGTGTAGCTTCTCAGGGAGGCTCAGGGATCATTGAAGAAGCAATGCTTTCGGTAAATTATCTCCCACTGATGCTCAGGACCGCTGCAGGCGTTGTTGCAGGCGCCATAATGCTGATCATGGGTATTAAGCTGAAGCGTGCAGAAACCTCGCCAGGATATGCTACAGTGCCTGTGGTGCTGCAGGATTTTGAAAGGCATGAAGAAGAATTTTGATAAAAGGTACTTTACAACCCTCCAGGACGTGTTATAATGACCTCAAATGAGGGAGTAACAGACACGCAAGTGTTGTAAAGCCGTCACCCGGTAGAAATACCCGGCGAACATTAAACTGTGAGACTCATGTAGCAGAACTGCTGTATGAGTTTTTATTTAAGATAACAAACCCAGGATACAGCAGCTGCCGTATCCTTTTTTAACGAAGGATACCATTCTTTGAAAAGTGAATATTGAAGGAGGTACAGATTATGGAAAGATTTATTCCTATCATCGCTGTGGCTGTTGGTATCATAGCAGTTGTAGCGGTCCTTATGTCAGGATATGTCAAGGCATCTCCTGATGTTGCAGTCATCATTTCAGGGCTGAAGAAAACTCCGAGAGTTCTGATTGGACGTGCAGGTATTAAGGTGCCTTTCTTTGAAAAGGTGGACCATCTGCATCTGGGTCAGATCTCAGTGGACATCAAGACGGATTCCTACATCCCTACCAATGATTTCATCAATGTGAAGGTCGATGCGATCGCCAAGGTTCGCATTGATACTTCTCCTGAAGGCATGTTGAAGGCTGAAAGAAACTTCCTGAACAAGGAACCATCTGACATTGCTCTGGAGCTGCAGGATTCCCTGCAGGGCAACATGAGAGAGATCATCGGTACCCTGGACCTCAAGACCATCAATACCGACAGGGATTCCTTCTCTGATCAGGTAATGGCCAAGGCCAGCAAGGATATGGAAAAGCTGGGTATTGAAATACTGTCCTGCAACATTCAGAATGTAACTGATGAGAATGGTCTGATCAACGATTTGGGAATGGATAATACTTCCAAGATCAAGAAGGATGCTCAGATCGCCAGGGCAGAAGCTGACAGAGATGTCGCCATTGCCAAGGCCCTGGCTGATAAGGCTGCCAATGACGCCAGAGTAGCGGCTGAAACTGAAATAGCCAAGAGAAACAATGAACTGGCCATCAAGCAGGCAGAACTGAAGCTGGAAAGTGACAGAAAGATTGCCATGGCTGATGCAGCCTATGAGATCCAGAAGCAGGAACAGGAAAAGACCATTCAGACCGCAACCGTAAATGCTCAGATCGCCAAGGCTGAAAGAGAAGCTGAGCTGAAGCAGAAAGAGGTTGAGATCCGTCAGCAGGAACTGACCGCAACAATTGAGAAGCAGGCAGATGCTGACAGATATGCTCTTGAACAGAAAGCTGAAGCCAGCATGATTCAGCTGAAGAAAGATGCAGAAGCCAGAAGATACATCGCTCAGATGGAAGCTGAGGCCATTGAGGCCAAAGGCAAGGCTGAAGCAGAAGCCATCAGACTGAAGGGTGTTGCAGAGGCGCAGGCCATGGAAAAGAAGGCAGAAGCCTATCAGAAGTACAACGGTGCAGCCATGGCTGAAATGATGATCAGGATCATGCCGCAGCTGGCAGCTGAAATAGCCAAGCCAATCAGCGCTATTGATAAGGTAACCATCTATGAAGGTTCAAATTCAGAAGGTGGCATTTCCCGGGTATCAGGCAACATGCCGGTGATCATGAAGCAGGTATTTGACACTATGAGTGAGGCAACCGGTGTGGATATCAGGGAAATCATGAAGGCCAATACATATGATGCCAAGGTCAACAGAAACATCAATGTAACAGGCCTGGATAACAACGATTAAGTAAATGAAAGAGGTCAGCCCCTTCGGGGGCTGGCCCCGACAGAAAGAAGGAAAAGACAATGAAACACTATTTTAGGGAAA
>CAMOMM010000020.1 GCA_946619805.1 uncultured Bacillota bacterium
TTTCCTTTCTGGCTTTTACATAGACAGAGCTTACGATACTGGCCAGAATAGTTGCAACGTAAGGTATTGCACCGGTGATCTGGCCTTTCAGGCTTGTCTGCTGCAGGAAACTGCCAACAGACTGGCATATTCCGAAGAACAGACTGGCAGCTGCCACACCAAGAGGATGTGAAGCTCCAAGGTTATTGGCTGTCATGGCAATGTAGCCTTTGCCGCTTGATATGTTCTGAATAAACAGAGTTACAGAGCCCATTGATAATAATACCCCTGCCAGACCGCAGAGAATACCGCTGCAGGTCATCGTCAGAAACTGGTATTTTTCCACCGGAGTACCTAAGCTTCTGGCTGCTTCCTTGTTTATGCCGATGGCTCTTAAACGATAGCCAATGACTGTCTTGTAAAGGAAGACATATACAGCTATTGCCAGTATCCAGCTTAAATAGTCAACATATGTCAGCCCATAGAAGCAGCTGGCCAGTTCCGGCAAAGTCTTGGAGAAAAACGGTGTTACCTTTGTCAGTCCTACCAGTGACGGATCCTGGAACAGACCCTTTCTGCCAAAGAACACATACATCAGATAGATCGTCATGCCATTTGACATGGTATTGATGGCCATACCGGCAATAACCGGAGAAGCCTTAAGTTTAATGATGAAGAAAGCAAGAATACCGCTTACCACCATCGAGGTCAGAATACCGGCTGCTATTGACAACAATACATTGCCATGCGTAAAGTAATTGACAACGATTGAGAAGAAAGCACTTAACATCATGCAGCCTTCCATGGCAACATTGAACACCCCTGTCTTTGAACACATGGCAGCAGCCAGTGAACATAACAGGATCGGGGAACAGGCGCGCAGAGTAGAGGAAATGATTGCGCTAATATATGTCCAGCTTATGATCATTTTTCAGCACTCTCCTTTCCCTTATTCAGTCTGCTCCAGTCTATGGCGATCTTGGCTGTTATAAGCATTGATATGACACCCTGAATGATCTGAGTTATTTCACTCGGGATATTCATGGTGAGCTCAATTGAAGCTCCGCCAATGGTTATGCCGGCCAGGAATATCGAACTGAACAGTGTACCTATCATGTTGTAGTTGCTCATAAGAGAAGCAGTGATACCGCTCCAGGAATAGCCCGGAGAAGTGATCATTTCATCAACATAGCGGAATTTCGTACCTAAGACTTCACAGGCACCGCCCAATCCGGCAACAGCTCCTGAAATCATCAGAACCATGTACATGGTTTTACGTGACTTAATGCCGCCGTATTCAGCAAAACGGGGATTCAGTCCGCCCATTCTGGCCTTATATCCGAAGCTTGTTCTTTTGACGAGAAAATTAACGAATATTACAACAGCCAGAGCAATGATGAAACCATAATGCGTAGTGTATTTCGGTAAGATACGAGGCAGGATCGACCCCTCAATTTTCTGGGTCTGTATCGCCAGTTTATCAAGGGCATATGGATCCAGGAAAACATAGTTGGTCAGATATGAAGCAAAGTAATTTGCCACATAGTTGAACATGAGCGTAATAATAAGCAGGTATGCATTGAACCTGGCACTTACGAATGCACTGCACAATGAATACAGCGCACCGGCAACCATTGAGCACAGAATTGTCAGAATAACTACCAGCCAGTCCGGTCCAGGTAATCTTGGCGCAACAATAGCTGCTGTAATAGCGCCCATGATCATCTGGCCCTGGGCACCCATAGAGGAGTAACCGCTGCCCCAGGCCAGAGCGGCACTGACACCGCAGAAAATAATCGGTGTTGCCCTGGTAAGCGTGGAGGCCAGAGAAAAGCTAGTCAGATATCCGCCTTTCAGTAATCCCCATATACCTGCAACAGGATTCTTACCGGTACTCATTATTATAATTGCACCAATTAACAGACCTGTCAGAATAGCCATCAAAGGATAAGCCAGAGAGCTTAGCAGTCTCTTTATCTTATTCATGGACTTCACCTCCCAGCATCATGATTCCCAGTTTACGGTCATCAATTTCACCATGTCTGAATTCATGATTCAGATGGCCTTCAAACATGACATATATACGATCGCTTAATTTCAGTATTTCGCTTAATTCGGATGAAACCAGTAAGACTCCACCCCTGTTTTCCTTTTTGTTAACCAGTTTTTCGTGAACAAACTCCATGGCACCAATATCAATGCCTCTTGTCGGTTCACAGGCAATGGTCAATGGAACATCTCTCTCCACTTCTCTGGCACAGACTATCTTCTGGGCATTTCCGCCGGAGAGTTCTTTCATTTTCTGTGAATATGTATCAACTTTAACCCTGTATTCTTTTATAAGCTGATCAGCATGCTGATCAATCTTTTTTTGATTGAGAATACCTTTTCTGGAAAATTCCCGGCTGTCTTCTTCACCCATTAACAGGTTATCTGACAGTGATGCTTCAGTTGCACTTCCCCACAGATAACGGTCTTCAGGAATATAGGAAAGTCCGGCTTTTCTGATCACGTCGACAGTTTTGTTGGAAACATCTACGCCATCAACCATGACTTTGCCTTCATATTCTCTTTCCAGGCCGGTTATGCAGCGAATCAGTTCACTCTGTCCGTTACCGCTGACACCGGCAATTCCGACGATTTCTCCTTCGTCTACATGAAGGTTGACATCATTGAGCACTTTCTTTCCGGATTCACTTCCCATTGTCAGTCCGCTGACTGATAACAGAGTTCTGCCTGTCTTGACCGGTTTGATGTCAAGATTCATCAGCTGTCTTCCAATCATCATATATGACAGCTCTTCCGGGGAAGTATCAACCTTATTTACTCTGCCAACCACTACACCTGCTCTCATGACCACGACTCTGTCAGCCACTTCCATGACTTCGTTGAGCTTGTGCGTAATGATTATCAGACTCTTGCCGGCTTTTGCCAGATTCTTCATGGTCTTTAACAGATCATCGACTTCACCTGGCGTCAGAACTGCACTTGGTTCATCGAAAATGATAGTATCGGCATTCTGATACAGCGTTTTAAGTATTTCCACACGCTGCTGTGTTCCAACTGAACAGTCTCTGATAACTGCTTCCGGATCAACATCAAGTCCGTATTTCTCAGACAGTTCTCTGACTTTTTCAATGTTTTTCTTTTTATCCAGAAAACCGTATTTCTGCTGTTCGTTGTTGTAGACAATGTTTTCCGTGACAGTCATTGGCGGAAACAGCATAAAATGCTGCTGAACCATTCCGATGCCCATTTTCATGGCATCAGAAGGACTGTTGAAGCTTACCTTCTGGCCTTTAACATAGATTTCACCGCTGTCCGGTTTTTCCAGACCATACAGTATCTTCATGATAGTAGACTTTCCGGCACCGTTTTCTCCGACAATGGCCAGAATTTCACCTTCATTCAGATCTATGCTGACATTATCATTTGCGACGACTCTTCCATAGGTCTTAACAATATTCTTCATTTCAAGAATCATAACAGTTCCCCTTTTAACAGTTGTGCGGAAATAATATTAATTATTCCCGCACAGCTTTTCCTAATAAATTAATTATTGATTTGTTTGTTTATTTCTTACTCTTTGTAGTCATCTTCCATAACATATGGGAGAACTACCTTACCGCTCTTGAGATCATCAGCGGCTTTATGACCGGCTGCCAGAACTTCATCTGTCATGATTTCAGTATTACGGTAATTGGCATCAAAGTTAACACCGACAACACAGAAGGCATCCTGAACAACACCTAATGTTGTAGCTCCACCGGTAACCTTGCCATCTTCCAGGAAGTCATCAACGATCATCTTCATAGGAATGGCAGTATTCTTTGTTAATCCGGAAATGATGTACGGATTATCAGGAGTTGTCTGGTCAACGCTTAATCCTGATGTATAGATCGGTTCTGCACCATCAGCAATTCTGTCTAAGGCATACTGATAGATACCTGCATTGGCACTGTTGGCAACACTGCCCATGATGAAGTGTCCGTTTGCACCTAAAGCAGCAGCGACCTCAACAGCCTTGTTATATGTGGCACTTGTGTCACCATAAGTATCGGCATATGCTGATACAAATTTGGCATCAGGCTTAACTGACTTGACACCTTCCATGAAGCCATACTTATATTCAAAGTTAGACTGCTGCTGGAAGTTTCCGATATAGCCAAATACTGTATCATCAGGGAAAGCAGTTGCGATCATTGCACCCATGACATAACAGCCATCAGTTGTATTGAAATTCATGCTCATGATCTTTTCATTAGCTGCAATTGTGTCAATGACGCCAAACCGGACATCCGGGAATTCTTCCTGTAATGTGCTGAATGGAGCTGCAGCGTTCCAGCCTACACCAACTATAAGATTATAACCCTGTTCGCAGGCAGTACGTGTTTTCTGCTCCCAGTCATCTGTATTGATACATTCAATGATGCTTTCGGTAAAACCGTATTCCTTAGCCATAGCATCAAGCTGATTCTTGGCCTGCAGAATGAACTGGTCGGTGCCGACAGTATTTGATACCATGGCAATCTTGTAATCTGCATACTTGTTGGTCTGTTCACCCTCAGATTCTTTCTGACCACAGGCAGCAAGGCATAATACCATTGTCAGTGCCAGAAACATTGCAATTATCTTTTTCATATTTCCTCCTTCAGGTTTCCCTGTTTTCAAATAAATTATCCTATAATTTTTCCACCAGTTATATGACATATGTCACATTGATGTTATAATAAATTCATGAGAATCATCAGAAACATAAATACAAAAAGAGAATTCATCAGAGCTTCAAATGTAAACTCTGTTTTCAGCAATGACATAACTGACATCTGTGAATTGCTTCTGTATGAAAAAGGCGATTTCCTTATACAGGAAGGCTCCATTCAGAATTATCTTCTCTTCCTTGTAAAGGGTGAAATAATCATGACAGTTCTTTCTCATAAGGGTTTTGACTATGCCATAGGAGGTTCCCATAAATTTGAAGTCTATGGTGAAGCCAGTGCCCTCTGGGGGGAAATACCGGAAAACAGCATATGGGCGACCACAGATGCCTACTGTCTGGGAATAAATCTGGAAAAATACAGATCTTTGTTACTGAATGACACCAGATTTCTGACATATATTGCACAGCAGCTTTCCAAGCGACTGAAAACGATGTCCAAGAACCTGCTCACTCACGTTGAAAGCAATGCTGAAAATGTTCTCGCTGCATATATTCTGCAGAACCAGAAGAACAACATCTTCACCAGCAAGCTCACCCTGACCGCTGAAGCAGTTGGAATAAGCTACAGGCATCTGATACGACTTCTTAACAGTCTGTGTGAAAGAAATCTTCTCAGAAAGGAAAACCACCATTACTACATTGTTGATCACGGCAAACTGACCGAGCTTTCCAACAAAGCCTACCGTTTCTACAGCTGACCGGCGGATAATTCTCTTATTATAGTCCTTACAAAAAGTATGTCATTTACGACATACTTTTCTTATTCCATCATTTCCCTGGCCTGCTGCAGCAGATCAGTGATCGGCAGATGCTGCGGGCAGGCTCCTTCACACTGTCTGCACCTGATGCAGTCAGACGCTTTATGTCCCTCAGGGGCAGCAACCGCATATGCTTCCCTTGCTTCGGCCAGCTGACCGTTGCCCAGCTGCTTGTTGGCAGCCTTGAAGATCTCCGGGATGTTGATTCCCATAGGACAGCCTTTGGTACAGTAACTGCAGGCTGTACACGGAATCGTTGAGGAATGTCCCAGAATGCGCTGAGCCTGCTGAATGATCTTCTGTTCTTCGTCATTCAAAGGCTGGAAATCCTTCATGTAAGAGAGGTTATCCTTCATCTGATCGATGCTGGACATTCCTGACAAAACGGTAATGATGCCATCCAGCGATGCCACAAATCTGATAGCCCAGGAAGCATATGACATGTCAGGATGATAATCCCTGAAAAGCTTCTTTACGGCTTCAGGAGGATTGGCTAAGGTACCGCCTTTAACAGGTTCCATTACGGTAATGGAAACACCGTGTTTTCTGGCTACTTCATAATTGGCTCTGGAAGTTACCGAAGGTCTTTCCCAGTCTGCATAGTTGATCTGCAGCTGAATGAAATCAACTTCCGGATGCTGTGTCAGCAGCTTATCCAGCAGTTGCGGTCCTCCATGGAATGAGAAACCAAAATGCTTTACCAGACCTTTTTCCTTCAGTTCCCTGACAAAATCCCAGATATGGAATTTATCGTATTTGGCGTAGTTATTCTCCATGATTGAATGAAGCAGGTAATAGTCAAAATACCCAGCACCGGTTCTTTCCAGTGAGGTATAGAACTGCTTCTTGCAAGCCTTTTCCGTCGGGGCCAGGATGAAGGCATTGATCTTATCGGCCAGGGTATAGGAATCACGCGGATATCTTTCAACCAGCGCCTTCTTAATGGCAGCTTCCGATCCCGGATACACATAAGCCGTATCAAAATAGGTAAACCCTGCTTCCATGAACAGGTCAACCATTTTCTTAACCTGTTCAACATCCGTAACAATGCCCTTTCGCGGCAGTCTCATTAATCCAAAACCCAGCTTTGGAGTTTCTTTTCCAAAATATTCAGACATCTTCAGTCCTCCTTTTCAGTATCACTTATCGTAACTGTCGTACCTTCCGGTACATCAAAAATCAGACCACCCTTACCATCTTCTCTGACCGTTACATCATCACTGATGGTTACCGTACTCCCTTCAGGTGCCTCAATGATCAGACCGCCTTTGCCGTCTTCAACGAACCTGACTTCCTCTTCAGGTACTATTACCTCCGTACCGCAATAAGGACAGAACCGGGCATCTTCAGGAATTAGCTTTCCGCATTTTCTACAGTACATATTCTTATCTCCGCAAACTATTTTTCAAACATTGCCGTGACATTTTTGCCTTCAATTCTTAACAGGACCGGAATTCGTTTATCAGTTACCATGCCGACACCGACCGTAGCGGTCTTGCCGTCAGAAGAAGCAATGCCCAGTTCAACTACGGTACTGCTTCCATTAAGGGTCAGTTTCAGTTCATGAGCCACATCATAACGGACATCTACACTTCCATGAGGCGGAAGATTGCCGGAAAGAAAGACATATGTCCCTTCCGTTTTACCCTGCAGTAAGCCGGTCAGTCTGGCTAATTCCTCAGTGAAATCACAGATTACGGTCTTCCCGTCTCCGTTGAATTCCATGCTGCCGTATTCACAGCTGAAGACACCGGTATGAGGATCAGGAGCCGGGCTGTCAGGCTCATATGGCTTATTCTCGTGTTTCTGACAGCCAATAAGGTTGAATAAAACCAATGCCGTAACAATTACCATAAGCAGTTTCTTCATGGTTTACCTCCCTTTCCCGATGTCCGCCTTCGGACAGTGTCTGACAATGTATCTGTAGACAAAATCAAAATCGGCATCATCAACATAGACCTGATTCTCCATTAACAGTCCGCTCAGTGTTATCAGATGCTTTTCCGGATAGGCTCTGATTCTTCTGACATTGGCGAAACGGGTATACAGTGAACCACCGGAAGCCGATAAGGTTCCCGCAGCCGTGGTAGTCCTGTTTTTGGCTGACAGGCCCATGAAGACAGTCAGCAGATCCAGGGCCTTGGCCTTATCAGTCTTGATCTGAATATGATCTATTCCTGAATCATCCATTTCAAACAGGACCGTATACTTACCGTTATTGGCCTTGGTGACAATGTAATATGCCGGAAGGGAAAGAACCAGCAGAATGCCGAATACTACCAGACCCATCTGCCGGGCAAATAACATTCCCTGCAGTCCTCCGCCTTCAAACAGATTAAAGATACCCATCAGACACATGACTGCCAGAGCAGACACAATCAGCACCTTCCATACTTCAAATAACAGGAAAAAGCTCTTCAGCATTGGCATTTCATATATCCAGCGATACTTTCCGGTCGTATCAGTAAAAAGACTTCTGAACATCAGATCTTCCAGTTCCTGAGACTTCTCCATGACTGTTACCTTCTTCATATCCATGGCTTACCTCCATTTCACTTGTACAAATATTATTATATTTCACAACTGATAATTATATTATACAGAACTGATGTTCCAGATAGAATACATTTGTTCAGAAGTAAAGAATGCCTCAGCCACAACAAGGTATGCTAGAATATAGACAGGTATTGAGCATGAAACTTAAGTCAGAGAGAAGATACATTAATACACCGGGCACCAGCATGGAGATCATCATTCTGCATCCGCTGAATCATAAAGGAAAACTGCCGGGGATCCTGTGGATCCATGGCGGGGGCTATGTGACCGGCTTTGCGGAAATGGTCTATGCTTCCTGCGGCAGAATGCTGGCCAAAAAGTATGGTGCGGTGGTAATATCACCGCAATACCGTCTTTCCGGCAAGGCTCCCTACCCTGCTGCTCTGGAAGACTGTTTTTCCGCCCTGCAGTACATGGATCAGCATAAGGAAGAACTGGGAATTGACAGAATAATCGTCGGCGGAGAAAGTGCCGGGGGCGGTCTGGCTGTGGCAACCTGCCTGTATGCCAGAGATAACAGTGACATCGAAATAGCCATGCAGATACCGCTTTATCCGATGATCGACTGTCAGGATACTGAATCTTCAGCCAATAACCACCGGCCAATCTGGAATACCCGCCGCAATCACATGGGATGGAAAAAGTATCTGGGAAAGCTTTACGGTAATGACAATATCTCACCATATGCCTCCCCGGCCCGTGAAACCGATTACCGTAATCTGCCACCATGTTATACCTTTGTCTGCGAAGGAGAACCGTTTTACCGGGAAACCCTGAGGTATGTTGAAAACCTGCAGAAAGCCGGTATCATGGCATCAGTGGATGTTTACAAAGGCAACATCCATTCCTTTGACTTACTGACCCCCTGGACTTCCCAGGCCAGAACAGCGAGAAGAATACTCTGTAATAAGTACAGGGAAATAATATACAGCGACCAACAGGAGGAACCAAATGACTGAAATAATGGAGATCATGAAAGCCCGTCACAGCGTCAGATCCTATCTGGATAAACCGATCCCGCAGGATATCAGGAAACAGCTGGACGATTACGCTGCTGAACTGAATCGCCAGGGCAATCTTAACATGCAGATAATCTACGACGAACCGCAGTGCTTTAACAGCCGCCTGGCTCATTACGGCAGGTTTGAAAACTGTTCAAACTACATTGCGGTCATAGGAAAGAAAGCCGCAGACCTGGATAAAAGAGCCGGCTATTACGGTGAATTACTGGTATTGAAGGCTCAGCAGCTGGGCCTGAATACCTGCTGGGTTGCCCTTACCCATGGCAAAAGCCAGGCTGTCATAAATTCCGGTGAAACCGAAGTGATCATCATTTCACTTGGTTACGGCAAAACTGCCGGTAACCCGCATAAGAGCAAATCAGCCGAGACTGTTTCCGATGTCACTAATGACTCACCGCAATGGTATAAAAGAGGAATTGATGCTGCCCTGTTAGCCCCTACT
>CAMOMM010000021.1 GCA_946619805.1 uncultured Bacillota bacterium
GAGCTTAACGGCTCTATACAGTAGAGGGCAAGTGGACAGCCCGTTAAGAATAAGGCTTACCTGATAGTATCAGGTGGAAACGTAAAAGCAAACTTCTTAAGAAGCCCATAAGTCTTTAGCTTATGGGAGGTTCACCTTCTGACTGTCTTTATCCTGCTGACGCTGTCTGTCATTGGCACTGGCAATGATACTGTTTGACGGAAAAAGAAAAGCTTCATAGACAACAAGGGTCTGCATTGCAGATCCTTTTCAGTGCGTAAAAAAGAACAGATCGCTCTGTTCTTCTTTTCAGTTAATTACTTGATCACAGATTCCCCGCGCTTTACATCAGCCGGTTCAATGAAGGCAATTTCTCTGCCGTTGGCATTGGTTACGATCAGCATTGTGCTCATATCGTATCTGGCAGAAAGTTTCTTCAGGTCGACTTCAACGATTGGATCGCCAGCCTTGACGACATCGCCCTGTTTCTTTTTGCACAGCTTGAAGCCGTCACCGTTGGCATTAACGGTATCAATGCCGCAATGTACCAGCAGTTCAACACCTTTATTGGTGGTAACGCCGAAAGCGTGTCCGGTAGGGAAGAGAACTGTCAGTGTTCCATTGGCAGGTGCGCATAAAACAGTCTTATCACCTTCAAATACAAATGCTATGCCGTCACCCATCATCTTCTGGGCGAACACAGGGTCTGAAACATCAGCGATATCAATGACCTTACCGTCGTTAAGAGCGACGATGGCATCATCATCAACGTTTACCGGTTCCAGAACTACTTCTTCTTTTTTCTTCAGAAAATCAAATAATCCCATTCTATACCTCCTGTTTTGAAACTATTATCTTTTTTTGATCTTTACAAAACCATTATAAAATACGCAAAACAATTTGACTATAAAATAACAATTAGGTTCTCTGGTTAACCATTGATCTTTCTGGCAGCACTGTTAGCCGCAATGGCTCCGTCATTGGTAGCCGTTACTACCTGTCTTAAGTCCTTGGCTACGACATCCCCGGCACCGTAAAGACCCTTTACGGCTGTCTCCATGTTCCGGTCAACTTCCATGTATCCGTTCTTATTTAGTACGCCGAGATCTTTCAGGAAACCGGTTGCCGGATCCGCTCCGATATAAGGGAATATTCCCTGGCAATCCAGAGTTGTCAGCTCACCGCTGTCCACATTCTTAATGACCAGACCTGAGATCTTATTGTCATCAATGACCAGGGCATCAGGCAGTGACTTGGTGATAATGGTGATCTTAGGATTGTTTCTGACCTTTTCCACAACCTTCGGTTCGGCACGGAAAACATCTCTTCTGATCACAATGTAAACCTTATTGACCAGCTGGGTCAGATACAGTGACTCTTCCAGTGCACTGTTGCCCCCACCGATCACGACAACATCCTTGTTTCTGTAGAATGCTCCATCGCAGACAGCGCAATAGGAGATTCCTCTGCCGGTGAATTCCGTTGCATGAGGCAGCTCAAGCAGTCTTTCTCTGGTTCCGCTGGCAACGATGACGGTTCTGGATGTGATCTTTTTGCCGCTGGTAAGGACGACTTCAAAGTATCCCTGCTGCGGAATGATCCTGTCACGGCCGTCATATTCGATTTCGGCACCCCAGTTTCCGCTGTGTTCCATCATCTGCATGGCCAGATCAACACCGGAAATTTTTGAAATGCCCGGATAGTTCTCAATCTCATAGGTCTTGGTAAGCTTTCCACCCGGAGTGTCTGCTTCCAGAATGACGGTTTTCAGATTGGCACGGGATGCATAGATTGCTGCAGTCAGCCCAGCCGGGCCGCTGCCGACGATTACTACATCATATTGTATGTCCATGGATGATCCTCCTTTAAAATTTCCTTTATTTCCAGCATGTCATCGATCAGTCTGTTCGGTCTGGCATCCAGCAGTTCCTGTCTCTTCAGTTCATTGGAACATAAGGCAATGGAGAACACTCCCGCATTACGGGCACATTCCACATCACCGGCAGAATCTCCAATGTAGATACAGTTGGCCGTACTGGCATTTTTTGCCTTGCAGGCCTTGACGATCGTTTCCTTGTCCGGTTTATGTTTCTCGACGTCATCAACGCCGATAATGGTATCAAAATAATCTTCCAGACCGCATACTTCCAGTCCCAGTCTGACCGTTGCGGCTTTCTTGGATGAGCCGATCGCGATCTGATAGCCTTCCTGTTTCAGCCACCGTAACAGTTCCGGAACATTCTTCATCGGCTTGACTGCTCCCTGAAAATGCATCTGCCTGTTGATCTCACGGTATTCCTCAACCAGCTTTTCCACATCCTGTCCCGGAGCATACTTTTCAAATGATTCCTGTAAAGTCGGCCCTAAGAATCCGGCATAGTCCTGTTCAGTCAGAACAATGCCCGGAACGTGTTTCTTCAGCACAATGTCAAATGATCTGGTAATGCATTCTTCGGTATCAAGCAGGGTTCCGTCATTGTCAAATACCAGCAGCGGTTTTCTGCCCTTGATCCATCTGTCAAAGGCTCCGAACATCCCGGCCAGGCCGAAAACGATTCCGGCGACTGACACTACCTGAGCCATCTTGAATGGTCCGATCATCAGAGAATCCGTACGGAATGACTCGATCCAGAAACGGACCACACCGTACCACAGAATATAGCCGAAACTTCCATCCCCTCTTTTTACGCCCTTGCGTCTCTGATAAAGACGGATCAGGAAGAAGCCCAGTACACACAGTACGCTTTCAAATAAGAACATCGGCATGCGGTAAGCCCCGTTGATATACATGTCCTTCTTGATGAAACTTAATATGCCGTCAAAGAAGCTCTCCTCAACTTCCGGGCCATAGCACTCGAAATTGGCAAAGTTTCCCCAGCGTCCGATGGCCTGAGCCAGTAAGACAGTTGGCATTACGACATCGGTGATGTGCAGGAAGGAATAGTTGTGCTTTCTGACATACCACAGTACGAATAACCGGCCTCCGATGACCCCGCCATGGATAGCCAGGCCTCCTTCCCAGACCTTGAAAATGCTTAGCGGATCAGCCAGATAGGATCCCAGATCGGAAAACAGCACATACCACAGACGGGCCCCGACCACACCGCAGCTTAAGCATCCGACAAACAGATCGTCAGCCACATCATCATCGTAGCCGGCCTTTCTGAGACCTCTGTCTGTCAGAAAATATGAAAGCAGGGCACCGGTCATGATCAGGAAGGCATACCAGCGCAGTTCAAAGCCTCCGATCCTCAACAGTACCTGATGGCTTGGAAAAAACTCCATAATCTTACTCCTCTTTGTTTCTGTCGATCAGTTCAGTCACCTTCTGTCCGAATACCGCGGAAGAATTGATGCCTTTCTGACGCAGAATTATATTGGTAACCGTAGCCTCAATGATGGCAGCGATTGAACGGCCTTCCCTGACCGGGATGACCATTTTCGGCAGATCAATGCCGAAAAGCGTTTCAACCTGACTGTTATTGAGACCAAGTCGGTCAAAATCATTATCCTGAGTCCAGCGTTTCAGCTCGACTATGCATTCAATTGATGACTTCTCCGTGGAAGCCATTACGCCGAACATGTCTACTACGTTAATGACGTCAACGCCTCTTAACTCCAGCATGTTTCTTAATAATTCCGGTGCTTCCCCGAAGATCTTGTTATGAGCTCTGTAAACATCCACTCTGTCATCAGCGACCAGAATATGGCCCTTCTTGATCAGTTCCAGAGCAATTTCACTTTTACCTATGCCGCTTTCACCGGTGATCAGTACCCCACGGCCATAAACCTGCATCAGTACGCCATGAACTGACTCGACTTCCGCAAAGAAATCTTCCAGATAGTTCAGCAGTTCCATGATCAGTGAAACCGTATGGGCATATGAGGTAAAGATCGGGAAGTTCTTTTCCCTGGCGATCTCCAGCAGGACTTCAGGGCATGTCATGTCCTTGGAAATAAGGATCATCGGTATTTCATCCCTGGTCAGAAAATCAAAGGCCTTTACCTGCAGGTCATGATCCATCATCGTATTGATGAAGTTCATTTCCTTGCTTCCAAGTATGACTATCCTGCCCGGGGAATGTTCAAAGTGTCCCGTAAGCTCCAGTCCCGGTCTCATGACATCACTAACCGTAACCAGACGGTCCAGCGATGAATCGTCGCCTGAGATCTGACGGTATCCGAAATAATTGTAGATGTCTCTTACATATACTTTACTGCTCATTACCTGCCTCCCAGAATCTTCTTGAGATACTGACCGGTATAGCTCTTCTCAACTTTTGCGACAGCTTCAGGAGTACCCTTGGCAACAACCGTACCGCCATCGTCTCCGCCTTCCGGTCCAAGATCTATAATGTAGTCTGCACTCTTGATAACATCCAGGTTATGTTCAATTACCAGAACGGTATCACCGTGTGACACTATCCTCTGCAGCACTTTCAGCAATCTGTCCACATCATAACTGTGCAGACCGGTAGTCGGTTCATCGAGAATGAACAAGGTCTTTCCGGTAGCCTTCTTCTGGAGTTCGCTGGCCAGTTTTACTCTCTGTGCCTCACCGCCGGAAATGGTTGTCGCACTCTGGCCAAGCTTCATGTATCCCAGACCCACATCGATCAGGGTCTGCAGCTTGTTTCTGATCTTCGGCACTGATGAGAAGAATTCCAGTGCCTCATCACCGGTCATCTCCAGAACATCATATATGTTCTTACCCTTGAATCTGACCTGCAGGGTCTCTTCATTGTATCTGGTGCCATGACATTCCTCGCAAGGAACATAGACATCAGGCAGAAAGCTCATTGAGATCCTCTTGACCCCATCACCCCAGCAGGCCTCACAGCGGCCGCCCGGTACATTGAATGAGAAACGGCCCTTGTCATAGCCTCTCATCTTGGCATCCGGTGTCTGGGCAAACAGACCTCTGATGTCATCAAAGACACCGGTATAGGTAGCAGGATTGGAACGCGGTGTACGTCCGATCGGATCCTGGTCAATGATGACGATCTTATCCAGCTCTTCAATGCCCTCGATCTTTCTGACCTTGCCCGGTTTGATCTTGACTCTGCCCATGGCTTTGAGAACACTCTTGCCCAATACCTCATTTACCAGCGTGCTCTTGCCGGAACCGGATACACCGGTAACGCAGATGAAGGTTCCTAAAGGCAGCGAAACATTCAGTTTCTTAAGGTTGTTTTCCTCAGCGCCATAGATCTTCAGCAGCTTGCCGTTACCTTTTCTTCTCTTTTCCGGTATCTCGATCTTCCTTCTTCCCGAGAGATAATCTCCGGTAATGGAATCCCGGCAGTTAACAATTCCGGCGGAAGGTCCGTTGTAAATGATGTTGCCGCCATGGATGCCGGCATATTTTCCCACGTCAACGATCCAGTCACACTCTCTCATGGTGTCTTCATCATGTTCCACCACGATCAGAGTATTGCCCAGATCTCTCATTTCCTTTAGGGCTGCCAGCAGCTTGGCATTATCCTTCTGATGCAGACCGATACTCGGTTCATCCAGAACATATAAAACACCGGTCAGCTTTGATCCGATCTGGGTAGCCAGACGGATACGCTGGGACTCACCGCCGCTTAAGGTACCGGCCATGCGGTCCAGGGTCAGATATTCCAGGCCCACATCCTTCAGGAACTTGAGTCTGTTGTAGATCTCCTTTATTACCAGCTCACCGATCTTCTTCTGTGTTTCGGTAAGCTGCAGCTTTTCGATGAACTCAACGGCCTGCTTGATGGACATCTGCGTCCATTCAATGATATTCAGTCCCCCAACCTTAACAGCCAGAGCCATCTCATTAAGACGGTGGCCATGGCAGGTAGGACATTCCAGATCAGCCATGAATGATCCATACCATTCACGGGACATGCTGGAATTGGTTTCCGCAAATCTTCTTTCAATCAGACTGACAACGCCTTCAATGAAGCCTGTCTTCTTATATGAGGTTCCCCCGCGGGAATTGATCTCATAGTTGATCGGTTCCCTGGAACCGTAGAGAATGATGTCCATGTCCTTTTTGGAGAAGTCCTTTAAAGGCTTGTCCAGGGAAATGTGATAGTGGTCAAGCAACGCCTTATAAGACTGCCATTCGATTACCTCACTGTCTACAACGTTCTTGTAATAGCGGATGCCGCCTTCCCTGATGGACTTGGATGGATCAGGGATCAGGTTATCCAGATCGACCTTCTGCTTGAATCCCAGACCGTTGCAGTCAGGGCAGGCTCCCAGAGGTGAGTTGAATGAAAACAGACGCGGTTCCAGATTAGGGACGGAAAAACCGCAGTACTTGCAGGCATACTTATTGGAGAACAGCAGTTCCTCACTGCCATGCTTCACTACGACCAGCCCATCGGTAAGCTTCAGGGTGGTTTCCAGAGAATCATGGATACGGGAACGGTTTTCCTCTCGCAATACCATTCTGTCCACAACGATGCTGATATTGTGTTTCCGGTTCTTGTCCAGATTGATGTCATCTTCCAGCAGGACCATTTCATCGTCGATTTCAGCTCTGACATAACCTTCTTTTCTCATCTTGTCCAGAAGATCCTTATGCTGGCCCTTTTTCTGACGGACTAACGGTGCCATGATCATGATCCTGGTGCCTTCCGGCAGCATCATGACCTGGTCAAGCATCTGCTTGATGGTCTGGGAAGTGATCGGAATGTTGTGATTAGGACAGTATGGAACCCCGATCCTGGCATAGAGCAGTCTGAGGTAGTCATATATTTCCGTAACCGTGCCTACGGTTGAACGGGGATTGTTATTGGTGGATTTCTGGTCAATGGAAATAGCCGGGGAAAGTCCTTCAATACTGTCGACATCCGGCTTGTCTACATTACCAAGAAACTGTCTGGCATAGGAACTCAGGGATTCGATGAATCGTCTCTGTGCCTCGGCATAAAGCGTATCAAAAGCCAGCGATGTCTTACCGCTGCCGCTTAATCCCGTCATGACGATGAACCTGTTTCTCGGAATGTCGAGAGACACGTTGCGGAGGTTGTTTTCCCTGGCCCCCTTTATTACGATCTTATCTGTGTCCATGTTTTAATTATAACCTACTTTACTTCCTTGAGTAACTCTCTTTGCATGATATAGTCATCCATTACAAAACCTTCACCGATATCCGTTACCACGCTGTCAATGACCTCAAAACCCAGATGTCTGTAAATGTCATAGCTTGGGTTATGCTTATTGACAGTCAGGTATACTGACGAACAATCCGGATAAAGAGAAATGCAGTCTTCCAGCAGCACTTTTCCCAATCCCAGTCCATGGTATTTCCCGGAAAGGTAAAGCTTGCTGAGAAAGATCCTGTCGCCCTGTTTCTGTGATCCGCAATAGCCGACAAGCTCACCGTCGATCATGACACCGCGGTATATGTAGCCTTCAGCCTTCTGCTTTTCAAAGGCATTACGGCACTGAAACTGCTGCAGCATGTATGTTATCTGCTGTTCGGAAAGCAGTTTTCCATAGCTTTCATGCCACAGCTGATCAGCCAGTTTTTCCAGCCGGTCAAACATGTTTTCATCTACGGTAACAAGCGCATATTTCATAATGGTTCCCCCATGCCATACTATTATATAAAAAATATATCAAGCAGGCAAAAAATAATGGTATAATAAACAATAGCATGAAAGGATTGATGCCATATGATTGGATTATTTTTATTCTTAGTGTCTTTATTTGCAGGACTTACAATTCTCTCGGTAGGATTTGAAATATTCGGAGTTGCGATGGATATATTCGGCCCGCTGATCACCATCGGCGTTTTCGTATACCTCATACGCCTGTTTACCGGCAAAAATAAAAAGACCAGCAGTATCTTCAGGACCAGAACTGCTTCCGCTCCGACTTCCAGAACCAATCCTAACGAAGCCAAATTCATCAAGGCTCTGGAAAACCACTTCAAAAGCGATGCCAGACTGCTGTTTGACCAGGAAACCTATCTTACTCCGTTAAATGACGGACCGATCACCCTGGATAACGTCGGCATCTACATGCGCGATGAATACATTTCAACTTTAAGTGAATACAAGATCGCTTTTCCTAATTCATACAACACTTTCGTTGACATGATCCTCAACTACACTAACAGCCGCAACGTTTCCCGGAGTAAGCCTGTCAGCAATACTCCTAAGGAAACGGCAACCAAATCAACTTACCTCAAGGATGCTCAGTATTACATTGACTCCCTGAGCAAGATGAACGATTCGATTGATCAGGAAACCATTACGGAACACCTCAACAAGTCCGTACAGTATCTGACTCAGATCAGAGACATCGAAAAGACCTTCCCTAAGAGCAAGGACAAGACGACCAAGCTGTACCAGTATTATCTGCCTATGCTGCTGGACATTCTGGAAAACTACAAGCGCTTAAGTGTCGGTTCGACCCGGAGTAAGGAATTCAAGGAAAATGAAGACCGTCTGCTCAAGACCCTGGTTCTGATCAACGGTGCTCTGGATACCCTGACTCATACCCTTCTGGAAGAATACTATACCGAATCTTCAGTTGACATGAAGACTCTGGAAGCTCTGTTAAAGAAGGACGGCCTGGTTCAGGATGAAATGACTTTTGAAAACTTCAAGCAGTCTCAGGATAAGAAGGTGGAATCAAATGGCTAACAAGAAATATAACTATAACAGCGATCCATTGGATGAATTACTGGAAAAGCTGAATTCCGGTGATTTCGCCGATCAGTCAATGCATGAATTCTCCAATACCGTAAAAGGATACAATACCAGCAGAAGGACAAGAGGAACATCCGGAAGCTATACCAGATCTACCTATTCAACCGTCAGACCGAGGATCAAGGCTGATGTTGAAGTAGCTTCTTTCAATTCCCGCTATGAACAGATCATCGCTTCCCTGTCAAACATCGTCTATGATAACTATGCTTCAGGCAAGAAAGACGGCTATCAGCAGGCCATTGACAGATACATTCAGATGACAACTCAGTACAAGAACAATCTTCTGCATGTCGAACAACAGGTCGCAGCTGATCTGGAAACCTGTTCCCAGAAGATGAATACGATCACCATT
>CAMOMM010000022.1 GCA_946619805.1 uncultured Bacillota bacterium
AGATCGTCCGGCCATAGGAAGGACCGTGACTGATGTCGACTTCGACATAGGCATCAGTGGTTTTATAGATTTCAGGGGCAACGAGATAGGTAACGGCCGTTACGTCATGAACCGGACCGGCTCCCATGCCGACGACACTCTGGGTAATAAGGGTAGAACGCATGATGTCGCCAAACAGTTTTCCGGCTTTGTTGCCGATGGCTTCCATTCTTTCAATGATGTTGATGTCAGCCAGGGCTGTATTGGTGAGGTTAAGTCCCATCATGGTGATAGGAACACCTGAATTGAAGACGATGTGTGCTGCTTCCGGGTCAGCAAAGATGTTGAATTCAGCTGCCGGGGACCAGTTGCCGACTCCTACGGAACCGCCCATTAAGACTATGCGCTGAATCTTGTTGACGATCTTTGGATAAAGACGGATGGCCATGGCTACGTTTGTCAGCGGGCCAACCGGTACCAGTGTAATGTCACCGTCTGATTTCATGAATGTTTCGATCAGGAAATTGACAGCGTGCTTTCTTTCAGGTCTTCTGATCAGAGGTTCGAAAACCGGACCGTCCAGGCCGCTTTTACCGTGAACATCGGCCGGTACGACCTGATCTCTTACCAGAGGAAGGGACATTCCGCCGTAAACCGGTACATCAATACCGAGGTGCTGGCATACACTTAAGGTATTTGGCAGAGTTTTATCAAGCGTCTGATTACCGGCAACAACGGTTACACCCAGCAGTTCAATGTCAGGGTGTTTGGCGGCTATCATCAGCGCTATCGCATCATCATGACCGGTATCACAGTCAAGTATCATTTTTATCTTCGACATAGTTAAATCTCCTTATTACCATTATTATAATATATTAACCGTGAAAGCGGAGTGATGGATGATAAATTATTCCGGTCTGCGTTATATGAATTAAGGGAATAATAGTGTATACTATTTATCTTGGAGAACGGGTTTATGGAAGAAAGAACGATTGTATTTGAAGGAATAAATAACTGCCGCGATCTGGGCGGTTTGAAAAACAGTGAAGGCATGACGATACGCAGGGGATGTCTGATCCGCAGTGCTCATCTGGGTAATGCCAGTGGCAATGACATCGAAAAACTGCAGGGAATGCATCTGCAGACGGTTGTGGACTTGCGAACAATTGCCGAAACCCATGAGAAGCCTGACAGATACCCGGAAGAAACGGTTTATCATAACAATTACATCTTTCCTGAACATAAGGACGGCATCTCTCATGAGGAAGACAGCAGACCTCTCGATCTTTCCAAAATAAATCTGGGCAATACCTATGCATTCATGATGAAAGATGAACAGTGCTGCCGTCATTTCGGCAATGCCCTGAAGATCATCATGAATACCGACTTTGATAAGGGCTGTGTTTTATGGCATTGCACTGAAGGAAAGGACCGCTGCGGTCTGGTCAGTGCATTCCTGCTGACGGTATTGGGCGTGGATGAAGATGTCATCAGAGAAGACTATCTTCTGACCAATGTGGTCAATGGTCCCAAGGCTGAAATGTTGTACAGAACATATAAGGATATGGGCCGCAGTGAAGATGACTGCCAGGGGATCAGAAACGTCATTCTGGCCAAAGAAGAATACTTTGATGCTGCCATGCAGCGGATAAGAGAAAAGTTTGGAACAATGGAGAATTTCCTGATATCAGGACTTCACCTTGAACCTGAACAGATGAAACGGTTCAGGGAAAAGATGCTGGTTGAATAAGATGAAAAAACATGCTGGATCAGTCATCCAGCATGTTTTTTATCATGTAATTGTATACTCTTTTATCAATGTATGGCTTTACCTTTTGATAATCGTTGATATTATCTCTGATCATAGAGGAACTGAAGCTTATGTTGTTTACTTCCATGATCTGATAGTTGGTCTTGCCTAACTGTTTCATCATGGCGTGCAGGTCTTCTGAATCAATGTCTTCTCTGGGAATGATGATGAAGTCATACTGCAGCAGTTCCCTGTATTCCTTCCAGCGGTCAAAGGTCGGAATGTTGTCCCGCCCTATGATCAAGACCAGCTGATCACCGGGATATTCCTGTTTCAGAGTTCTGAACAGCTGATAGGTATACTGAATGTCATTGTGGGTCTCATCGATCATGATCCTGTCATTTTCGAAGAACTTAAGCATGTTTATTCTGTCTCTTACCGGAGGCAGATTCTGCTTGTCCCAGTAATTGCCGGTAGCTACGATCATTACTCTGTCGAGCAGATTTCTTCTTAAGGCAGTTCTGACAATCTTGATGTGGCCTTTATGTACCGGGTTGAATGATCCGCAGTATACTCCGATTCTCATCCGAACAATTCCTCGACTTCATCAAGAGCCAGAGGTTCATCATATTCGCAGTTTTCCTTAACGAACAGGGTGATGTCAGGATATGTCTGATAATCAGCCGTGTAATACTTCTGGACGGTAATGTCGCTGTTCAGTAACATGATTATCTTTTCCAGTGAATACTTTTCGGCGAACTGATCTCTGGTATAGGCCTTGCTCCAGTGTCTGCCGTCCTTGTGGAAACGCCAGTCAAATTCACCTTCGCCCTCGAGAGGATTTTCCGGCTCCAGGGCAAACAGCCACTGCGGTTCATTGTTTTCCTGAGGATAGGTTTCTACGGTTATCCGCTGCGGATGAGGCATGGCAAACTTATGGCGTGAGCCTCTGTGCAGCTTCATGATCTTGTTATAGTCTTCTTCGCTGACCCCCGGCAGACCTCTGATGATTCTGGCAGTATCGGCATAGGTGACACCCATCTTTTCCTCATCGCTTTGTCCTGATAGGCCGTCATCAGGTGTGCGGTATAAGACTTTCGGCGGAACACCGACGACTTCACCGACCTTGATGACTTCTTCAACGGTCAGGTGAGAGATGATTTCAAAGTCATGGGCACTGTCACCGAACTTGGTGAAGTATCCTAAGAACAGTTCGGCAAGATTGCTGGTGCCCGGGACCAGATAGGTTCCTCCTTTGGTGGCAGATAACAGGGCTGCCATATAGTAGCAGGTAGCCATTCTTAAGCGCGGCTTCAGGTTGATGTCGGCGTTTTTCTTTTCTTCAGCACTGAAAGTACCAAGCTTGTCGATTTCCGCAACAAAACTGTCAAAGGTACTGGTCAGATCGATGTTCAGCATTTCAAAGCCGAACTTCTCAGCTACCAGCTGGGCGTCAGAAGCATCGCGGCTCTTGGAGTGACAAGGCAGGGTAAGACCTACCACGTTTTCCGGACCGATTGCTTCACACAGCAGGCCGGCCACAACGCCTGAGTCCTTGCCGCCGGAAATTCCCAGTACAGCACCCTTGAGGTGATTTTTGGCATAGTATTCTCTGATGAATCTGACAATGTTGTCTCTTTCTTTTACGGCATCAAACATTCTTATTTACCTCATATTCTAATCTCCAGTCAATGCTTCTCTGAAGATAATCTACATAATCCTGATTCTTGCACATGCCCTTACCCGGGGTATCGGAGATCTTGGCTACATCCTGACCGTTGCATCTGGTGACTTTCATGACGATGTTAAGGGCCTTTTCATCAGTGTCGTTGGAAATGTATGTCCCGATACCGAAGGCAACCTTACATCTGCCCTTGAAGTGTTCATAGATGGCTGAAGCCTTTTCAAAGTTCAGACTGTCAGAGAACAGCAGGGTCTTGTTGGCTGGATCCACATTGAGCCGTGTGTAATGAGCAATCATCTTTTCACCCCATTCGATTGGATCACCGCTGTCGTGTCTGACACCGGAGAACAGGGTGGCATATGTCAGATCGAAATCTCTCAGGAAACAGTCGGTGGTAATGGTGTCAGTCAGAGCAGTACCGTTCTGGACACCGTATTCCTTTACCCAGCTGTTGAGTGAATAGTAGTTGGAGTAGGCAGGGTTGTGTCTGTGGTTGCCCTGTCCGACGCACATGATCCATTCATGAGCCATGGTGCCGACCGGGATCAGATTGTACTTTCTGGCCAGATAGATGTTGGAGGTACCGACACAGTTGGAACTGCATCTGTTCCAGGTCACTTCGGCCAGTTCTCTGACGGCGAGTTCCTGAGCTTCAGCAGACAGTCTTCTTCTTAAACCGAATTCAGAGAAGTTACCGATGCTGTACTCGTTATTGAGCAGCTTTTTCTTCTTGTCAGCCAGTCTCTTCTTGAATGATCTGAACAGTTTCTTATAGTCATAGGCCATTCTGAAGTATACTTCGTTGACGATGGCCAGGGTAGGGATCTCATACATTGAGGTATTCAGCCAGGTACCGGTAGTTTCCAGTGACAGCCCTGTAGGATCATCAGTTGAGAAATGGAAATCTTCAAAACGAGGTCTCCACAGTCTTAGGAAGTCAACATAGCTTCCCTTGATCCAGCTGATGTTGTTAAGATATTCCAGTTCGTCTTCTGTAAAGGAAAGGGAGCAGTACAGCTTGATCTGATGCTTTATCTCCTCAACCATTTCCGGTGTGAAGAAGACGTCAGTGTTACGGCACTTGAAAGTCCAGGTGGTCTTGTAGTCGGAGTACTGGTGATAGATAGCCTGACCCATTGAAATCTTATATAAGTCAGTTTCCAGCAAACTTGTAATGATCTGTTTCATCTGTTTATTCTCCTTAGATTATCTTTACCTGGCACATCTTCATGGTGGTCAGGGCAGCTTCATGGCTTTCCGGAGTAACTCCGGCGCAGCACTTGGCAATGCAGCGCAATTCAGTTTCCGGGAAGGCTGTTTTCAGCAGCATGGCATTGGAAACAACGCAGATGTCAGTGCATAAGCCGATCAGGGTGATGCTTTCAATTTCCTTTGGATCACAATAAGCCCGGATCCGAGGCGCCAGTCTGTCTGAGCCGAAGGTAGGCTTGTTGAGGATAACAGGGTCTTCAACCTTTTTCAGGGCATTGGCTACCTTTTTGTCCAGCTGCCAGCCCGGGGTGTCTTCAACGCAGTGAACAACCGGCAGATTGCGCCCTTCCTGGGTTTCCAGGTAGTTGCTCTGATGGGTGTCTCTGGTCACGAATACCTTGTCGTATTTCTTTTTGATTTCCTTTACGACATCAGGGACGATGGCGACGGCTTCCGGGGTTCCCAGAGCTCCGTCAACGAAGTCCTTCTGCATGTCAATTACTACTAAGATCTTCTTCATATCATAAATCTCCTTTCAGATACTGTATGAGAGGATTGAAACTGTATAACAGTGCCTCTTTATTATAAGTCTTAATCTTATTACCAGTCGGGGTTACCATTTTCAATATATCACGGCGGAAGTTGGCTGTATCCTTTTTTTCACCGCTGATGATCTCATAGACGTTCTGGACCTGTTTGAGGGTAAATTCCTTAGGAAGCAGGGAGAAGATCAGTCCTGATGAGATGACATGCAGCTGCAGTTCATCCATAGCCATGTTGATCAGTTTCAGATGGTCACCGGCGATCCGGGAAGTTGATCCTTCCAACAGTCTGGACTGCTTACGGATGTAACAGCCCTGGGATATGTCGGTCACTTCATAGCTGATCAGAGCTTTCTGTTCTCTGTTTCTCAGGGTGACCCGGGAAATGCGCTGATCAGTTGACTGTGACAGTACTGTTTTGGTTATCGGGAACCAGCAGACAGAATCGTCTTCACTGACATTGGGACTGGCGCATAGAGAGATGTAAGCTGTGGTGATCACGCGGTTTCCCTGTACTCTGTCAGCTTTGCCCAGGGTGTATAACTGGCGGAAGTAAATGTTATCAGGACAGTGTGAACCAAGAAGCTTCAGAGCTGCTGCATCAAGATCTTCGTCTATGTCAGCCTGTTTCTCCGGAAGACTGTAGCCGTCAGGCTGTTTCTCCAGCAGGATCATCAGTCTGCCTTCCTGAATGGACATCAGAACTACCGTTACGGTATTAATGTTCATGGCTTTACCTCCTTCCAAATATATTATAGTCAAAATGACAATAAAATAAAGGGGTAATATACAATTTCTTATAAATTACCTTATTAATGTATAATGTTTATGAAGGGGTGATTACATGAAGACAGCCTTGATTACGGGAGCTTCCTCAGGAATTGGAAAAGAGTTTGCCCGCAGATATGCCAAAAAGGGATACAGACTGATACTTACTGCCCGCAGGGAGAACGTTCTGCAACGGTTTGGTGAAGAATTAGATACGGATGTTGTCATCATTCCGGCTGATCTGTCAGATGAAAAGCAGTGCTTTGAACTGCTGGAGAAGCTGAAAGATGAAGACATCGACGTATTCATCAATAACGCCGGATTCGGTCTGGCCGGTTCCTTCCTGACTACGGATGTTGAAAGGGAGGTTAACATGATAAAGGTCAATGACATTGCCATGCATATCATGTTCAAGGGCATTCTGCAGAAGATGGATGCCAGAGGCAGTGGCACGATCCTTAATGTAGCTTCTTCAGCCGGTCTGTTTCCGGGAGGACCTTACATGGCCGGTTATTATGCTTCCAAGGCTTATGTGGTATCCCTGACCAGAGCTGTTGTTCAGGAACTAAGGGAAAAGGGAAGCAATGTCCATGTCTGCGCCTTATGCCCGGGACCGGTCAATACGGATTTCAACCGCAATGCGGATGTGGTATTCTCTCTGAAGGGAATTTCTGCATCACAATGCGTCAGTGAATGTCTGAAGGAGATGGAAAGAAAGAAGACGGTCATAGTTCCATCTGTGTTGATGAAAGCTGCGGTATCGCTGTCAAAACTGGTTCCTGCGGGGCTTCTGACAGCCATGACAGGTCACCAGCAGAAAAAGAAGACAGGACAGATATAAAAAATTTTATTATTTTTCAAGAATTTAAAAAGTGTGCTGAAATACACACTTTTTTGCTTTTCAGGCAGGATGAGTTTGTGAAATATATGTGAAATTCGGTTTGACTAACAATGGTATAGTTTATATAATGAAATCGCTTACAAAGTAGAGAAAAGGAGATAATATGAAAAAGTTTATTTGTTTACTTATGAGCGCATTATTAGTATTCTCTATGACTGCTTGTACTAATAATGGTGGCGGTAACAAAGACGACAACCAGTCTGAAGTTCAGAAGATCATTGCTGAAGCTCAGAACATGTCCCTTGAAGAATTAGCCAAGAAAGCTATTGAAGAGTCAAACGGCAAGACATTCTACGGTGTCGGTAACTCCAGCCGTGGTAAGTCTGCTTTACCTTTATTCATTGAATATCTGCAGTCAATCGATTCATCATACAAGCTTGATTTCGAATGGCAGCAGCCAAAGAACAACAAGATCTTCGACCAGTTAACAGCTGATGGATTAAAGGATGTCGGCACATTCGCCATGACTCTGATCCAGGATGGTAACCAGATCGAATCCAAGATGGTCAAGACAGGCGTCCTTGATACCTTCATTCCAAAGGAATGGGCTGAAGCAAACGGCACAACTCCTGCTGCTTACAAGGGATATCTGCCTTTACAGACTCTGAACAAGGTCTTCATGTACAACTGCACAGGCGAAAAGACTTACACTAACTGCTGGGATTTCGTTGCTGAAGGTGAACATGGCTTATACATGGACATCGACTCAGAAATCGTCGGCAAGAACTTCCTGTACATGTTAACAGCTGACAAGTATGCTGCTCAGTTAAAGGAAGCTTATGAAAAGCTGCCAGCTGAAAAGCAGGGTTACTTCAAGAGCGTTATCGATGCAATGGATGCAGAAGCCAAGGATTTAGGCTTAGGCGAAAACGGCAAGTATGCCTTGGCATGGATCAAGTTATGGGTTGAAAGCTATTCAGCTCAGACAGATGACGGCCCTATCTGCAATATCTTAGTTGACAAGTCAGCTACTGACCAGTTCGGTCTGATCGTTTATTCAAAGTTACGTTCAGTCAAGGAATCTGAATCAGTATCAGTAAACAACATCAAGGTTGCTGCATACCAGGATGGTTACGAGGGCATGGGCGGCTATGGTTACTGCCATTACTTATTTGTAACTGACAACTCACCATTACCTTGGACAGCATGCGCATTCATCGCTTACATGGTTGAAACTGTTGACGGTTTCTCTGCATGGGGCAAGGATATGGGCGGCTATTCTGCCAACCCTAAGCTGCTGGCTGAAAACGAAGCCAAGTATAACCACTCAAAGGGCGGCTATGTTGACGGTGTCGACACATTCCCTGCCAAGGACGACCGTGGTTATGAATGGTGGATCAACGATGGTAAGTTAGTTGTTGAAGATCCTGAATACTGCGCAAAGGTTGCATTCACAGTTGGTTCATGGATTGAATTACTGACTAAGTACCAGGGATAAAACCTGCATAATTCTGATTAAATCTATGTGCCCTTATCTGTAAGTGTATAAGGGCACTTTCATTAAATAAAGGAAGAATACTATGGAAAAAAAGAATACAAAAATCATCCTTAATAACATCAGAACATTCTTTTCGAAACCGTACAATGTAATTCTGGTGCTGACTGGTATTCTGGTAACATTCACGACAATTGCACCTATCATCGCAATTGTTGAGGATACTTTCAAGATCCATCCGGGCTCAATTGACGCCTATCTGACAGGTAAATCATCCGGTTATTCCGTTGTAAACTACATTGACCTGTTTACAGGGGCACAGGCAAAATCCAATCTGTGGGTACCTCTGAAGAATACGATAATTCTGGGAATCGGAACGTGCATTATTGCCATTCTGTACGGCGGTATCTTCGCTTATCTGATCACCCGTACAAACATGGCCTTCAGAAAGTATCTGAGTTCAATATTCATCTTTCCATACATCATGCCTCAGTGGACACTGGCAGTTGTATGGCAGAACATGTTTAACTCAAATGCCATTACCGGTACTTCCAATGGTTTGATAGCTTCATTAACCGGGATTACCATGCCGTTATG
>CAMOMM010000023.1 GCA_946619805.1 uncultured Bacillota bacterium
GGTATTTGCTCACAGAGGTGCCAGCGGCTATGCACCGGAGAATACCATCATATCTTTTAAGAAGGCCATGGAATTAGGCGCTGACGGCTTTGAACTCGATGTCCAGCTCACCAGAGATGGTGAGATCGTCGTCATTCACGATGAATGGCTGGAGAGACTTACTGACGGCAAAGGCTTTGTCAGAGACTATACTCTGGAGCAGCTCAGACAGCTGAATTTCAATAAGAACTTCCCGGAATACGGGATCCAGAGAGTACGGACGCTGAAAGAGGTATTTGAACTGGTCAGGGATACTGATATTGAGATAAATGTCGAACTTAAGACCGGCATCTTCGAATATCCGGGACTGGTGGAAAAGGTATTGGCATTAGCCGAAGAGATGGACATGAAGGACAGGGTCATCTATTCTTCCTTCAATCATTATACCTGCGTAAAGATAAGAGAACTATTGCCGGAAGCACGTATCGGCTTTCTGTATGGTGATGTGTTCATTGAGGTGGAGCAGTATGTAAAGGATCATGGCGGCGATGCCATTCATCCGGCTTTCTATCTGCTGCAGGATCCGATCCATGCCATTAAAGCCAAGCAGCTAGGTCTGGAAATAAATACCTGGACAGTTAATGAGCCTGCCTACATGGAACTGTGCTGTCAGCTGGGTGTTGACCGTATAATAACAAACTATCCTGATGTGGCATTGGGCATAGTTGAGAAATTCAAATCATCAAACTAAGTATTACTAAAAAACGGGGGTCAGAGATCTGACTCCCGTTAATTCAATATCAGTGAATCATCTGTACCGCATACAACGTTAATGCTGTTGTTCTGAAGTTTTTTCTTAAGGGCGGTACAGTTTTTCTTCCGGCTGTGGAACAACATGACGTTCTGGGCCCTGCACTGTGAGATCACCTTTAATACGTCCTCTTCATCCAGATGAACCTTTATGGTAAGCTGGACAACCCGGCACTTTATATTGTTTTCCCTGCGGTATTCTTCCTTGAGAAGATTGTTGGCCAGGGTACCGGCAGCACTGTGACCGGAAATGATAATTGTTGAATCCGGATCGTCTTTTACGGTTTCAAAGTATTCTGCCGCAGCCGCTGTAGTCATCATTCCATCCCCGAACAGATAGGTGCCGGGCAGATCTGAATTTCTGATCTCGGAGGTTACTGCTGTATAGTCGGCTTCAGATGAACTGATGTCCTTTATCCAGTCTTTTTCGCTAAAGAATGATGCGGTATTCTTCAGAATGTTGTTTTCGGCAGAAGGGTTGAGCTTCTGTGATTTCAGCCATTCAAACATGTCAATGCCGCGGCCGTTTGCCGGAACGGGAAGCAGCAGTCTGCCCTTATTTCTGCGGGAGTATTCCGCCAGTGCTCTGTATTGCTGTTTCTGATCAAGGACTTTGCCGGCATATGCAGAGTCAATGATCACGGTATCAGCTTCAGGGTACGGATCAGTTACCAGCAGCAGGGAATCCATGGTGGTATCGCCGGTGTAGAGAATGCGGTGATTCTCCATGGTGAACAGATACCACAAGGAGCCGATCATGTGGCCGCTTCTTCCATATTTTATATTTAAGTCCAGTTGCTTTAGCGGCTTATAGGACAGTTTATCTATATTGTTTTTGTCAAAGGGAAGTATACCGTTATTCTTCTCAACATATTCCGCCCATTTTCTCAGATAGCCCGGGATAAGCTCAATGGTTTCCTCAGAGGCGTAGATGTCCTTGCGGTAACCTAACTCATAAAGATATGGCAGGGCAGCAGTGTGATCCTCGTGGGCATGGGAAATGATCACATAATCAAGTGATGACACGATTTCAGCAGTCAGGTTCGGGTATACGCGTGATACTGCGGCGATTTCCCTTCTGACACCGCAGTCCAGCAAAACGTTACAGGAATCACTCTGCAGCAGGAAACAGTTGCGGCTGTCTTCACCGCTTCCGCCTAATGAGGTTATTCTGATCATGGGACAATCTCCTTCTCTATATTCTATTCTATTACAAAACTGTAAACTGCTGTTGCATGTTGTGAAAAAAACATAAACTTACATGATCGATGTTATTGAAAAATATGGTAAGTTATCTCAAACGTGTTAAAATAAAATTATGAAAAGTTGCTGAAAACAATGAAAGGGGATTATATGAAAAAGTTTTTAAGCATTTTATTGTGTGTTTTAGTTGTTTTATCTGTCGCAGCTTGCGGCAAGAAAGATGAAACTCCTAGCGGACAGGGCGAAGGAAACGAAAAGTATTCCGGAACTGTCATGCTGTACACATCTGCCGGTGAAGATGCTGCTCAGTCACTGAAGGAAGTTTTCGAAAAGAAATATCCTAACGTAACATTAGACTTCTATGCTGCAACTTCTGGTAAGTGCAACACTAAGTTAGCTACAGAATTTGAGGCTGGAAATGTATCATGCGACGTTGTCTGGTTAGCTGAACCTTCTGGATTGATCGACTTCAAGAACCAGGACCGTTTATTACAGTACAAGTCACCATTTGCTGATGCTGTTGCTGCTCCATTCAAGGATCCGGATGGCTACTATTGCGGTGCACGTATTCTGATCATGGGTCTTGCCTACAGTGAAACTACCTGCCCTAAGGATCAGGTTCCATTAAACTTTGACGGTTTATTAGATCCTAACTTCACAGGTCAGATCATCATGGCTGATCCAAATGCTTCAGGTTCTTCTAAGGCATTCGTATATGGCCTCGTTCACAGTGAAAAGTACGGCTGGGAATACTTCGAAAAGTTAGCTGAACAGAAGCTGGAATTCGATACAAGCGCCAACGCTGTTAACCAGAAGATCGCCGGCGGCGAATACAAGATCGGTGTTTCACCTGAACATACAACTCTGAATTCAATTTCACAGGGTTCTCCTATTGGATATCAGGCTACTCAGGATGTTCTGGCTATTGCCTGCCCGATCGCTATTCCAAAGGGCTGTCCAAATGAAGAATTGGCTAAGTTATTATATGACTTCATCCTTGATCCTCAGGGTGGCCAGGCTGCATTACCAACATTCAACATTACACCAATCGTTGATGGTATCACTCTTCCAGCAGGTATGAAATCAGCTAAGGAAATCACTGCCAATGCTCTTCCAATTGACTGGGTAGATCTGGCAAATACCGGAACTGAAATGTTAGAAAAGTTCAACAAACTGTTTGGAAAATAAGATAACGATAATTGAATAAAAAACAGACATATGTTGGATCGTATCCAACATATGTTTGTTTAAGGGAAAGGTGAAGTAACCGTGAATAAGATAGAACTTAACAATATTACGGTCAGATATGGAACAAATACCGTTCTGGAACACTTCAATCTTACAGTTGAACCGGGGCAGATCCTCGGTATTGTCGGTCCTTCCGGATGCGGCAAGACAACTGTTGTAAGAGCCATCTGCGGTTTCATAGATCCGCAAGAGGGTACGGTTTCCATAAACGGGAATATCATGTATGACCGCGCAAAGAGAATCAATGTTTCACCTGAGAAGAGAAATGTCGGTGTTGTATTCCAGGACTACGCTGTCTGGCCGCATCTGACGGTTTATGACAATACAGCTTATCCTCTGAAGAAGCACGGTGTTCCTAAGGATCAGATCAGACCTCAGGTTGAAGAAGCGTTAAGACTGGTCAACATGTCCAGTTACCATAACTACATGCCTTCACAGCTGTCCGGTGGACAGCAGCAGCGTGTAGCCATTGCCCGTGCCTTAACATCTTCCAAAGATCTGCTGATAATGGATGAGCCAATCACTAACCTGGACGCCAAGTTAAGAGAACAGATGCTGGTTGAAATCAGACTGATGCAGGAACAGTTAGGCACCACCATTATCTACATTACTCATGACCAGGAAGCAGCCATGCAGCTGTGTGACAAGATCGTCATCATGCAGAATGACGGTTCCATCGCTCAGATCGGTACTGATGAAGAAATCATCAGCAATCCGGCCAACCGCTTTGTCTTCAGCTTCGTCGGTGTTTCCAATTTCCTGCCGGTCATTAAACAGGATGGTAAGGTATATCTTGACTATGATGAAAAGATCCTGCTGTTTGATGAAGTGCCGGCTGAATACCCGGCAGCTGACAGGGCTGACATCGGCATAAGACCTATGGATATCGTCTTTGATGAAACAAGTCCGGTAAAGGCGAAGATCGTCTCAGCCGTATTCTTCGGTAACATCTACAGCTATTTCATTGACATTGCCGGTAATGAATACCGTGTTCAGAGAATAACTTCCGGTAATGAAGAAGACGAAAAGTATGTTGAAGGTCTGGAAATCGGTGTCAGATTCCTGAACTGCAAGTACTTTGACAGGGAGGTGAAGAACTGATGACCAATAAGGATTTCCTGAAACTTGAAGGAAAGAAGAGCGGTATCTCCATGGATAAGATCATGACAATTTTCTGTTATGTTGCCCTTATCGCCGTGGTTATCCTGCCTGTATTCATGATCATTTACTATACTTTCTGGGACGGTTCCAAGATCGACTTTGAAATGTTCAGATCTGTTCTCTTCCAGAAGGAAAATCTGCGGGCCATGAAGAACACTCTTATCATTGCCGTATTCGCAACACTGTTTGCCACTCTGGTAGGTGTCTTCTTTGCCTGGCTGCTGGGACGCAGTGACATCCCTATGAAGGGATTCATGAAGTTCCTGTTCTCCATCCCGTTCATGATTCCGCCGTTTCTGGCAGCCATGAGCTGGGATATGATGTTCTCCGGCAGAGGCGGTTATGTCAACAAGCTTCTGATGTCGCTGTTTAATCTGGCAAATGCTCCGTTAAACATCAACTCCATTCCGGGCATCATCATTATCGAAGTTGTATATTACTTCCCGTTTGTTTACATGCAGGTCGTCAGTGCTCTGGAAAGAATGGACCCTACTCTGGAAGAAAGTGCCCGTATTGCCGGGGCTAATCAGATGTATGTCATCCGCAAGATCACCTTGCCACTGACGGTGCCGGCTATCTCATCCGGGGTATTACTGGTACTTATCACTTCATTGTCCAACTACGGCATTCCGTCAATGGTAGGTTACTCCAAAGGTATCTTTACATTGCCGACGATGATCGTTGAATTAATGAACAGATCAGGAGGAAGCTTCGTCGGCATCAGACAGGCTGCCGCATTGTCCATTGTTCTGGTTATCGTCGTAGCCATTGCACTTGTCATTCAAAGACGTCTGCTTACTCACGGCCGTTACGATATCATCAAGGGTAAGTCAATGAGACCTATGCTGATAAAGTTAAGAGGTGCCAAGATACCTCTGCTGGTATTCTCACTGTTCTTCTTAACTCTGATCGTCATTGCTCCGATCGTAATGATCCTGTTAGTAAGCTTCAACAGAGCATACGGTCTGCCGTTTACCATGGAGAACTTCACGGTAATGCATTATGTCAATGTCTTTACCAAGAATGCCATGGTCAAGGACTCCGTCAAGAACTCACTGTTCCTGGCTTTCTCAGCCGGTGCAATATGTCTGGTCTTAGGCACAATGCTGGCTTATGTTATCTATAAAGTCAAGCCTAAGGGCGGCACGATCCTGGAAATGCTGGCAGTATTGCCTTACTCATTGCCGGGAACCGTCATGTCAATAGGATGTATCCTGGCCTGGTCAGGTGCATTCTTCGGCATCTCACTCTATAACACCATCTGGATTATTCTGGTTGCCTATATTGCCAGATATCTGTCCTACGTACTGAAATCGAGCTCGGCAGCCCTGCAGCAGGTTCACCCATCGCTGGAAGAGGCCGCCAGAAGCTGCGGCGCTTCGCACTATGAAGCCCTGAAGGATGTGACATTGCCGTTGATCAAACCGGCCATGCTGTCAGGATTCTTCCTGGTATTCCTGCCGTGCATGCGTGAGCTGACAACTTCAATTCTGCTGTACGGTCCTAAGAGCCGTACACTGGGTGTTGCCATCTATCAGTTACGTATTAACGGACAGATCAACCAGGCAGCGGCTCTGTCAGTGATCACGATCCTGCTGATTATCATAATGAATAATCTTGTTAAGTATATTACCAGAGACAGGAGGAAATTATAATGACTGATCAGATCGTACTGGAACACGTTACCAAGACATTTACAACCAAGGAATTAGGTTCTGTTACAGCTGTCAATGATTTCAACCTTACGGTAAAGAAGGGTGAATGTTTCTCCTTCCTGGGTCCTTCCGGATGCGGTAAGACTACAACCTTAAGAATGATTGCCGGCTTTGAAGACCTTTCTGAAGGTTCAATATATCTGGGCGGAAAGCTGGTTTCCGACAGATCCAAGAACATTTACATTCCACCTGAGAAGAGAGGACTGGGCATGGTCTTCCAGGCATTCGCTGTCTGGCCGCACCTCAATGTCTTTGAAAACATTGCCTTCCCTCTGAAGGTTAAGAAATTCCCTAAGGATGAAATCAGAAGAAGAGTACTGGAGGCCATGCATTACTGCAATCTTGACGGCCTGGAAAAGACTTTCCCGTCTGATCTGTCCGGCGGTCAGCAGCAGCGTATTGCCCTGGCGAGAGCCATCGTTGTCAATCCGGAAGCCATGCTGCTGGATGAACCTTTAAGCAATCTGGACCCTCATCTGCGTGAAAGCATGCGTTTCGAGATCAAGAGACTGCAGAAGGAATTCGGCTTTACGATCATCTTCGTAACTCATGACCAGAGTGAAGCCATGGCCCTGTCAGACCGCATGCTGATCATGGATATGGGTAATATCCAGCAGATCGGTACACCTTGGGAACTCTATAACAATCCGAAGAACAGATTTGTTCACAGCTTCCTCGGTCAGTCTAACTTCATTAATGTCGATGTCAGAAACGGCAAGGTATATCCTAAGGGAGAAACCTCACAGCAGATCTGGGTTGACAATAAACCGTCCAAAAACGGTGAACAGGTACTGGCCTGCCGTCCTAACATGATGGAACTGACAAAGGATGACGGTTTCAGATGCCGTATCATCAAGCGTACCTTCAAGACCGACTTTGTTGAGTATCTGATCAAGGTAGGGGAAGACAGTGCCATCATTCAGGCTCCTCACCGTGTCCTGTTCAAAAACGGTGAAGAATGCTGCGTCAAGATCCATAACCCTGCCTGGTATGATCTCGAGGACGAAGCTGCTGAAAAGGAAAGAGAGCGTCGTAATGTTGTATAAAAACCATGGCGCTGCAGCCCTGGGCAGAGCAGTTGAGAAAGCCTATGAAAAAGGGCAGACAGATTACTATCTGGAACCGCTGGTCGGTACTGTTGACGGTAAGGCTGTCGGTAAAGTAGCTGATGGTGACAGTGTGATCTTCTGCTGCCGCAGAGGAGAACGTGAAATAGAGCTTACGGAAATGTTTACGGATCCACAGTTCAGTGCTGTGGACCGTATCTTCCATAAGGATCTCTACTTCGTCATACTTACACTCTATAACGATAAGTTTTCACATCTGCCGGTTGCCTTTGGCCCTGAGCATGTTGAAAAACCGCTGGCTGAAGTACTGTCAGATGCCGGTAAGACGCAGTTCCACTGTGCTGAAAGTGAGAAGTACGCTCATGTAACCTTCTTTTTCAACGGCGGCAATAATGATCCTTATCCCGGTGAAGACGATCTGCGAGTACCTTCTCCTAAAGGAATCCCGTTTGATCAGAAACCGGAACTTTCATTACCAACAGTAGCTGAAAAGGTAAAGGATGCCCTGGGAAAATATGATTTCATCGTAACCAACTTCGCCAATGGGGATGTCATCGGACATACTTCCAACAGTGAAGCCAAGATCAGGGCGTGCGGGTATGTTGACCACTATCTTGATGAAGTGGTAAATGATGCTCTGCGGAAAGACTATGTGGTCATTGTTACCGCTGATCATGGCAACATCGAGGCCTTGTATACTGCAGAAGGAACACCTCATGTTGCCCATACTGCCAATCTGGTAGCCTGCATCATGATGGATTCACGTGGCGATCACAAAGAAGAAATCAGAGATGGTGCTCTTAGTGATGTAGCTCCGACCATCCTGCATGTGATGGGTATAGAACAGCCGCAGTTAATGACAGGAAGAACCCTGACTGATGCCGATTTCGGTAAGGACCGCAAGGTACTGTTGATAATCTGTGACGGCTGGGGAATGGGCAGCCATGATGATAATGATGCCATCTATCTGGCGGAAACTCCTTACTGGGACTATCTGTTAAGGCAGCCGCACTGCTTCCTGAATGCTTCAGGCAGATATGTTGGTCTGGAGGATGGTAAGCCTGGTAATTCTGAAGCCGGACATTCCAATCTTGGTGGCGGACGCTGCGTACTGCAGGATGATGTCCGCATAGAGAAAGCCATCAGAGAAGGCAGCTTCCAGCAGTGCGAGGCCTTCCAGCAGGCGATAAAACGTGCCCTGGAAAATAAAAAGGCGCTGCATCTGCTGGCATATCTGACAAAGAAGTCATCACACGGCTCCATTGAATATCCATTACAGATCGCATCACTGGCCAGGAAAATGGGATTGCAGGAAGTCTATTTCCATATCATCTTTGACGGCCGATCAACCCCGCCTGGCTCCGCACCGGACATGCTGGATGAACTTGAACGGCAGCTGGAAGAGATCGGTGTGGGAATGGTTGTGGACGGTACGGGAAGAGGACTGATTCTTGACCGCGATAAAAACTATGAAAAGGTCAAGAAAGGCTACGATGCCATTGTTGAAGGCAAGGGTACCCTCTACAGTATTTAGACAAAGGAAAGCTTCAGGAAGGAGAGTGGACCCCATTTAGTTCACTGGTAAAAAAAGAATTTTTATAAGAAACT
>CAMOMM010000024.1 GCA_946619805.1 uncultured Bacillota bacterium
AAATAGGTGACAGAAACGAGATCAAATTAATTGCCAGGAAAGGACAGGTAGAGAAGAATGATTAATGCATTAGGTATAGTTAATTTCCCTAATAACGCTGTCAAGATCAAAGGAATGTCCGAATACAGAACCATCGCCGCAATGTCCTTCTTAGGAAGATACCGCATCATTGACTTTGTGTTATCCAACATGGTCAATTCCGGCATTACCAACATTGAGGTCATGGTCAGAGAAAAACCAAGATCACTGGTTGAACATCTGGGCAGCGGTACACAGTACAACATCAACCCTAAACACGGCGGTATCCAGATGCTTTATCCTGACCACCAGGCAGTCAGTGATGCATACTATCACGACATGTTCCTGATGAACGAAAACCTGGAAGTCTTCAGAGGATCAAAGCGCAAATACGTCGTCATCGCTCAGAGCTACATGATCTGTTCAATCAACTTTGCGGATGTCATCAAGGCTCATGAGGAAAGCGGTGCTGATATTACCTGTGTCTATGGCGAAACCAAGAAGGGCAAGACCAGCTTCATCGGCTGCAAGATGCCTAAGCTCGACAGGTACGGACGCATTCATGAAATCAATAACAATGTCGGCTATGACAACAAGGCCAACATTCTGACTGAGACTTATGTCATGAAGAGAGAACTGTTCCTGGATCTGATTGAAAAATCATACGAGATCAGCCCGCTGTTCAACTTCATTGATATCATCAAGCATCATCTGGGCACTCTGAATGTCAGAGGATACAAGTATGAAGGTTATCTGTCATGTGTGAATACGCTGGAAGAATACTACAGGATCAACATGGAATTCCTGAACCCTGAAACATTCGCCCAGCTGTTCAAGGAAAACTGGCCGATCTACACCAAGACCAACGATTCACCTCCGGCTTTCTATTCAAGCACCGGACATGCCAAGAACTGTCTGATCGCCAATGGCTGTATCATTGAAGGCGATCTGCAGAACTGCATCCTGGGCAGAGGTGTTCATGTTGAAAAGGGCTGTGTCATCAAGAATGCACTGCTGCTGCCAAACACCTATGTCGGACCTTATTCACACATTGAATATACGATTCTGGACAAGCACGCCCGTGTGGAAAACCAGAAGGAAATCATCGGTGCCAAGGATAAGATCATCTACATCAAGAGAAGAGACAGAGTATAGCTATGAAAAACATATTGTTCGTATCAGGCGAAGGATTGCCGTTTATAAAAAGCGGCGGTCTGGCTGATGTCATCGGTTCACTGCCGGAAGCCCTGACCAAACAAGGTCTGGGTGCTGCAGTAGTATTGCCGATGTATAAGAAGATCATCGAAAAGTATCCTGATCTGAAGGAAGAATGCACGATCCGCGTAAAGTCCGGTATTATTGACAAGCAGAGTGTTGTTTACAGCGGAAAAGTGGAGAATGTTGACTTCTATTTCATCCGTCAGGACGATTACTTCTACCGTGACGGGCTGTATGGCTACGCTGATGACGGAGAAAGATTTGCCTTCTTCTGCCATGCCGTACTGGACATGCTGCCGTACATCAAATTCAAGCCTGATGTAATTCATACCAATGACTGGCACACGGGCATGGTTCCTATTCTCTGCAAGCAGGAATACACCGATGCCAGCTATAAGAAGTACAAACATGTCTATACCATTCACAATCTGCTGTTCCAGGGTAACTTCCCTAAGGAAACAATGAGATGCTTCAATCTGCCTGACCATTATTACAATAACGGCGACATCAAGTTTGACAACGGCATTTCCTTCATGAAGGCCGGCATCATCTATGCGGATAAGGTTACAACCGTATCCCAGACATATGCCAGGGAGATCCTGACCAGCGAATACGGTGAAAGAATGGAAAAGGTTCTGGCTGAAAAGGGCAATAACCTGGTCGGTATCGTCAACGGTATTGACGTAGTCAACTGGAACCCGGCTACAGACCCGGCTCTGTATAAGAACTACACAACCACTGACATCAGAAACAAGAAAGCCTGCAAGCGTTCCCTGCAGTATCAGCTTGGTTTAAGAGTAGCTGATGATGTACTGCTGATAGGCATCGTAACCAGACTGACCTGGCAGAAGGGCATGCATCTGATACTTGATAAGCTTAGCAACATCATGAATCAGGATGTTCAGCTGGTTATCCTGGGTTCAGGAGACAACTACATTGAAAACGAACTGAAGAAGATCGAATCAACATATCCGCACCGTGCCGTATTCTATTGTGGCTATAATGAAGAACTGTCACACAGAATCTATGCCGGATGCGACCTGTTCTTAATGCCGTCATTATTTGAACCATGCGGTATTTCCCAGCTGATCTCCATGAGATACGGCACAATACCTCTGGTAAGAGAGACCGGCGGTCTGAAAGACACCGTCAAACCGTTCAACGAATATGACGGAACTGGTACTGGATTCTCATTCAGATACTTCAAGGGTGATGAAATGATGCACATTCTGGCTTATGCCATCAAGGTTTACTACTACAATAAACCGGGCTGGCGCAGACTGATCAGACAGGCCATGACACTTGATGTAAGCTGGGACAACTCAGCACGCGAGTATAAGAATCTGTACGAAAGCATGTAAATGCAGCAATAGTAAAAAAGGACTGATCCTCTCAAGAGGACCAGTCCTTTTTCGTGCTTACTGAATATATCTGCTTTTATTCTGCAGGATGAACATTATCGTAAAGCCAAAGGTCAGTGTTTCGGCAGCCGCAAAAGCAAACCAGACACCCTTAAGCCCAAACAACATCGGCAGAACAATTATGGTCAGATTGGAAAACAGGAAGTTTTCCAGTGCTGTCAGTATCGTTGATGTTCGGCTGTTGTTCAGTGCAACAAAGGTATCGATGGTCAGAACATTAAATCCGAAGAATATGAAAGCCAAAGGAGCAACCATCAGTCCGTAATCGGCCATGGCGCGCACGTTTTCCGTAGCATCGGATTTAAGGTAGATGCTCAGGATCAGATCCTTGGCCAGCAGGTAAGTCAGTATGATTATTACTGTCAGGCCGGCTGTAAGCTTGAGAACCTGAATGATGATGCGGCGGATCTTCTGCTTGTTCTGTTCACCGAAGGCATAGCTGATCAGCGGACAGACGGCGCCTGATAAACCGAAGAGGCTGCTGGTGAACATGAACTGAATGTTGGAAACGATCGTATAGGCGGAAACGCCTTCTTCACCGCCGTATTTCAGCAATACCTGATTGCCGATGAAACCGTTGACGGCAATGGCCAGACAGGTGAAGAACTGCGGAAAGCCCAGCTTAAAGCATCTCTTCATTAACGGAAGGACTTTGCCCTGCGGTCTGGTAAAGCCTACTTCACAGCTCTTACCGCTGTAGAAGATCAGCCCGAAAATGATCAGGGCAACATGGCCAACCAGGTTGGCATAGGCTGCACCAACCATTCCCATCTGCAGCCTGGCAATAAACAGCCAGTCAAAGAAGAAATTGCTGAAGGCTGTTATCAGCATTGTTATCATGGCGAACTGCGGTTTTCCTGCCGTAACATAGAAACGGCTGAAAAGACCTTCAACTATGATCAGCGGCAGATACCATCCGGCAACACTGAGAAACTGCTTTATATACGGGAACAAAAGGTCAGTAGCTCCCAGGGCTCTGATGAAGAAGTTTTCTCCCAGTTTGAGTACAGCGGTTATGAATACTCCTGTAACAACGGCAGATATCACCATGATGGTGAAACTGCGGTTGGCTTCTTCGTTTTTCCCGGCTCCCATTTTTGTTGCACAGTAGACATTTACCCCACAGAACAGTTCACTTAAGGCGTTAATGATCATGAAGATAGGGAAGACGATACTGAAGGCAGCCAGAGCGTTCCGGCCGACATAGCGCGATAAAAACAGACCGTCATCAAGCGTCTGCAGTAAGGATAAGGCAAACTGGGTAAGTACCGGTGATGATACAAACCTGATCAGCTGCCATGTGGTATATTCTCTGCCTATGGTTTTTGTTTCGCTCATCGTTTTTCCTTTTCCTTTGGGTCACACAGATAGCATTATACAGTATTAATATATATAGTCAACTTTCAGGCAAAAGAAAAACCATGGTTAACCATGGTTGCTCTGTTACTACTTATTATTGTTTGTGAGTCCGTATTTCTTATTGAATCTTTCAATACGGCCAGCTGCTGCCTGGAAACGCTGTCTGCCAGTATAGAATGGATGGCAGTTTGAGCAGGTGTCAACACGGATTTCCTTCTTGGTTGAATGAGTTGTGAACTCAGCTCCACATGAAGTGCATGTTACCTTTGTTTCGTACATTGCTGGATGAATACCCTTTTTCATAAAACATCTCTCCTTCCGCCTTGGATATCTGATCAATCCAAAGTAAGTGCTCCTATATTTTAACAGTTATATATAATGATTGCAAGGTCTATTTTGTTAATGTTTCAAACCTTTTCTGCAGTTTTTCATCGCCTGGGGAAATGAGCTTTTCCGTGCATCTGCATAGTTCATCCAGGTCGCTGACAAACTGTCTGAGCCAGTTGTAACCGCAGGTAGGGGAGTCGTTTACCAGTTGCTGTGCCAGCAGTTTCCTTTCTTCTTCAGATGGCTGGTAAACCGCAAACTCTTTCAGGAAACGGTCAGCATAGTCTTCCTGATCTTCCTTGGCTTCCCTTATCATGGCCAGGATGCGGGACAGCGGTCTGTTTTCCCGGTAGGCTTTTTCTATCAGTTCCCTGCGCCACTGTTCGGTTATTTCACTGAAGATGTAGGCATCCTGAAACCGCGTATAGGCATCATGGTCTTGCTGCCACATTTCCAGCAGAATGCCGTCATGCTTCTCAAAAACCTTTCTGGCTTCGTCCAAGGTCATTCTTCTACCTTCTCGCGCCAGATCCTGGCTCCGATGTTCTTCAGCTTGAGGTCAAGATTTTCATAACCTCTGTCAATATGATAGATGTCATCAATGGTTGTGATGCCATCTGCCAGTAATCCCGCAACGACCAGACCGGCACCGCAGCGTAAGTCAGTAGCGGTAACTTCAGCACCCTTAAGCATCTGGCCGCCGATAATGGTGGCTTTAGGAGGGGTAACAATGATGTTGGCTCCCATTTTGTTGAGCTGACCGCCAAGCTTGAATCTCTCCGGATAAATGGTTTCGATGATGTGAGATTCTCCCTTTGCCTGAGTAAGCAGGCTCATGAAAGGTGACTGCAGGTCAGTGGCAAATCCCGGGTAAGGGGATGTTTTGATGTCGACAGGCTTAAGTTCAGGTGAACGGTAGATGTCCACATAGTCGATCTTGGAGTCAATGTAGACACCGGCTTCCTTAAGTTTGCTCATAAGGGATTCCACGTGATATGGAATGACATTTTCCAGTCTGACATGGTCAGCCATGGCGGCAGCAAGGATCATGAATGTCCCGGCTTCGATGCGGTCAGGAATGATTTCATGGAAGCATCCTGTCAGCTTGTCAACACCGTCAATGGTAACGGTACTGGTACCGGCACCTCTGATCCTGGCACCCATCTTGTTAAGCAGGGTGATGACGTCGATGATCTCAGGCTCTCTGGCGGCGTTCTCTATAATGGTACGGCCTTCAGCATAAGCAGCAGCCATGATGATATTGATGGTGGCACCGACTGAGGCAAAGTCCAGGTTTATTCTGGCACCGACTAATCGGTCAGCTTTCATGTGAATGTATTCGCCATTATCTTCAATGACCGCACCTAAGGCTTCAAAACCTTTCAGGTGCAGATTGATAGGTCTGGGACCCAGATTGCAGCCTCCAGGCATGCGAATCTTTACTTCCTTATATTTACCCAGCAAGGCTCCCATGAAGTAGTAGGAGGCTCTTAAACGGCTCACAGCCTCAATATCGAGGATCTTGTTAGTCATGTGTGACGGGTCAATGTAGATCTCATCTTCGTTATCTGAACGGACATCAACGTCGAGATATTCCAGCAGTTCCTTCAGGGAACCGACATCGGATATATTAGGTATTCCTACCAGTTTTACCGGTTCAGTAGCCAGAACGGAAGCGGGTATTAAAGCTACCGTGGCATTCTTGGCCCCGGATACGCGGATGGTACCGTTAAGACGGTGTCCGCCTTCTATTTTTATTACTTCTTTCATAAAAGGGTGTTCTCCTTGTAAAGTCTTCTTCAAGCATTAGTATAACACAACCGGGCGACATAATGATAGAATAGAGTCATGAAGATAACCAGGCAGATCCTATTGTTTTTCATATACTATTTCATGCAGTTTTTTGCGCAGGCTTTTTCCTATGCCCTGCTGATAACGTTTCTGGCTAATCTGGGTTATACTGCAACCCAGAGAAGTCTGTTCTTCGTTGTTGACGCAATTCTGGGAATGGTCCTGCAGATCATCCTGGGATATCTTTGCGACAAACACCAGAAAATCAAGCCGTATCTGTATGTATGCATAGTGTTCTACATGATCGGCACTTTCTTCCTCTACAGGACGACGCAGATGAATTTCATGCTTCACATGCTGCTGGTACCGATCGTCGGAACCATGCTTAAACTGGTCATGTCACTTTCCGACTCTCTGACCATTGAAACCAGTGAGGAAGTGAAGAACAACTACGGTGTCATACGTCTGTTTGGATCGATCGGCTGGGCGATCGGGTCACCGATCACCGCCTGGGTCGTGGAAAAGTTCGGTTACAGTTTCATAGGACCGGCATTTGTTGTTTCCATGGGGATCGGCTGGCTTACCATTGCCGGAATAAAGGATGTCAATAAGGTCCATACCAGCGAACCGCTGAATTTCAGCGATGTCAGACGGCTGCTGAAAAACAAAGCATATGTGATCGTTGTGTTTATTCTGTTTCTGTTTTTCATTGTAGACATGGTTCAGAGTTACAGCGTGGTAGACAAGGTCTGGTATCTTGGCGGAAGCGAAAGGGATATCGGTAACTACTGGCTGCTGGCAGCCATGATGGAGCTTCCGGTTTTCTTCTTCGGCGGGAAACTGATACATAGATTCGGGGCGGCTAAACTGATGATCGCATCAGGCTTCTTCTATGCCGTCAGATATGCCATCTTCGGACTGGCAACCAGTGTTACCCACGTTTTCATCGGCGGAGCTCTGCAGGGGGTAACATATCCGCTGCTGATGATTGCCAGCAAGATCATGGTTGACGAGCAGAGCCCGGATAACATGAAGACCAGCGGACAGCAGGTAGCACGGTCCATCTATAACTGCGGTGGTGCACTGATAACACCGGTCATGGTTGGGTTACTGGAAGACGGATTGGGCATTAACCCGTCACTGTATGCCATTGCCGTTCTGGCAATGATCCCTACGATTCTGCTGGTGTTTATAAACAGATCAGGGAAAAGTACATCAAGATAATAAACCAAAAAACAAGGCAACCAATGGTTGCCTTTAATGTGAAATAGTTGTTTTACAGCAGGTTTTTCATTTTGATAATGCCGATGATCAGCATTAATATTGCCACCAGATATAAAGCTATGGCTGTTCTGTCTGATAAAGGTCTGATGAATCTGTTTGTGATCAGTGTTGATACCAGAATGAGCATTCCGATGATATGAAAGATGTTCATGTTACTGATCCTTTCTTCCCAGCAGCCTCATCTTGAAAGCGTGCATCTTTTCCATTGTACCAGTAGTATACATCAGTCCAAACAGCAGTACCGTAAAGGTAAAGCCAAGTGTGCAGCCCTTTATAAAATCGGCCCGGAAATTATCCTTAATGTCCATTAAAAACAGAGCATTATTGACTATCAGTGCCACGATACCGATTATGAAGTATACCTGTGTGACTTTCAGACTGCGTCTTTTTTCCTCGTTGCTGTATTCAGCAACCTTTAATACTGTTTCCTTTAATTCCTTATCCATCTTTTCTTCTGTCCTTTCTCCATCAAGTAATTCACGGAGATCGACATCATAGAAATCAGACATTTCGATAAGTATGTCCAGATCAGGCATGTTGCTGCCGGTTTCCCAGCGTGATACCGTACGGCGGGCAACATTGAAATGTTCAGCCAGCTGTTCCTGAGTCATTCCTTTTTCCCTGCGTAATTCCCGTAAATTCTTTCCGATTGAGATCATATCCATGGTATGTCAACCTCCTTTACACCCTCAGCATACTGCCGGGGACTGATTAAGAACAGGACACAGAATGAGCATTGGCCTGTTTTACACTAATGAGACAGTACATGTCTCACAATTATATTAACTGATAAGGGGCTTTCTTAAATATATTGTTGCCTATGATGAACTTCTTAGGATCAACTCTGCTGGCGAGTTCACTGGAAGTTATGAAGTCCTTTGATACCCTTACCAGTATCTGCCTGCCGTTTTTCTCAACCAAATAGTAACCATCCGTATTGTTTGCATAGTCAGCCAGCTGGCTTGCGCCCCAGGATGTAATTAAGTCAAGCAGATATTCCCTGCCACTGAGTTTCTTTGAACGGATCAGCGGATAAATTGCGTCAGCATCCCTGTATTTCCAATAGGCAGCTGCGTCTTTTTTATCTCTGCACTTACCGGTCTTTTCAAAAGATTCCAGTTCAATAGGTTCTCTGGTTTCGTTGAAAGTAATCTTTTCATCCTCATCAAGAAGATAGTCAATGCTGGTATTGAGAAGGGAAGCCATTGCCTTCAGATTATTAACATCAGGCATGCCGCTGTCCGTTTCCCACTTCGCGATGGCTGATCTTGATACACTAAGCTTTTCAGCCAGCTGTTCCTGTGATAAACCGGCTTCCTTTCTGGCGTTTTTCAGTTTTTCTCCAAATGTCATGA
>CAMOMM010000025.1 GCA_946619805.1 uncultured Bacillota bacterium
TGTGAGTGATGACAGCTCTCTTTACTTCTGCTTCATATTCGTTGGTAGTAGTGACACCCATCTGTTCATGTATTCCATTGGAACCGATGAAGCAGACATCGAAATAATACTGGGTTACCTGCCGGGCAGTCTTGATACCGGTGATGGCCATGGTACTTGGCCTGACATGTCCACCCGGAACAATGGTGTTGATACCCAGAGACAGAAGCTTGCTGATGTGAGGAATTCCTACGGTACAGACAGTAATGTTCTTGGCAGTAATGTAGCCCAGCATTTCATAGGTGGCACTGCCGGCATCAATGTATACCAGCTGGTTGTCTTTGATCAGGGAAGCGGCATAGCGGCCCACCATCTGCTTGGCATGAGCATTGGTCTCTGATTTCAGCATCATCGGCGGTTCGGACAGTCTTGTGGTATTGTATCTGGCACCGCCATGGAAACGGGTGATCATGGAGTTTTCCTCCATCTCCAGCAGATCTCTTCTGATCGTAGCCAGGGAGGTATTGAATTCCCGGGCCAGCTCTTCTACCGTGACTTCCTTTTTGATCTTGATTATGTTCAGTATTTCATTCCATCTGTCCTGTTTTTTCATATGGGCATACCTCTTTTTATTATTATATCATTTATGCAGGTTAATTATATGTGCTTCATGAGGCAGTAGATTCACGCTGAACCAGACTGCAGCTGAGTATTGTGTGTTTTTCGGCCGGTTTGTTTCTGATCAGGTTCATCAGAACTTCAGAGGATATCCTGCCTAATGAGGAAGGACTTCTTTCGACGGTAGAGAGTGTCGGAGTTGATATCCTTGACTGGAACTGATTGTCAAAACCGTAGACCTTGATGTCTTCAGGAACCCTGTATCCCCGGCGTTTGACAGCTTCCATGGCTCCGATAGCCTGATTGTCACTGGTACAGATGATGCCGTCTACCTTGTTGCCCCGGGATATATAGTTGAAGACGGATGTTTCACTGTGTATGATTGAAGGTCCGCTTTCCAGCTGAATGATCGTCTGCCGGGAAGCCGGAAACCCATGATCTTTCAGGGCTTCCTGATATCCTTCATATCTGTTGGTGGAAACGTAGGTTGCCAGGAATGATGATATGAAGATGATGTTGCGGCAGCCTTTCTCAATCAGTGAAGTGGTTGCCTGATAAATGCCGTTTTTGGCGTCGGAAGTAACGATTGGAAGATCCATGTCGTTTTGCGGCAGCCTGTCGAGCAGGACGATCGGGATGTTTCGTGAAATGACATCTTTTTCGATTTTTTTCTGACAGGAAATGACAATTATCCCGTCCACTCTCATTGAATCAAGACGGCGGAAGTATCTTCTCTCTTTCTGTGGATCATTGTCAGTGTTGCAGATGAACAGGGAATAATCGTAGTAATCAAAGAACTGTTCAATGGTTACGGCGATTGAAGAGAAGAAGTCGTTGTTGATGTTGGGAATTATAAGTCCGACAGTATGGGAGGCAGAGGATTTCAGTGATCTGGCATTGTTGTTGGAGACATAGCCGTACTGTTCTATTACCTTCATGACTTTTTCCTCAGTCTCTCTGGAGAAGCGTCCGCTCTTGTTGATGACATGCGAAACAGTTGCCGTGGAGACTCCGGCAAGTCTGGCAACATCGATAATTGATAACATTTTCTTATTTTCCATGACTGTATTATAGCATAAAAATGGTTAAACAGATGGTTAAATGATTAAACGTTTAACTTTTTGTGAAAAACCTATTGTGTTTAGTAAAAGCCAATGATATATTCGAATTGGGTTAAACGTATAACCAACAAGGAGGATAAAAAATGGATTACAAGAAAACTGCTTCTGAAATCGTCAAGAACATTGGCGGTAAGGAAAACATTGCATCATTAACTCATTGCATTACACGCGTACGTTTTAAATTAAAAGACAACTCAAAGGCATCAGCTGAAGCTGTCAAGAAGATCGATGGTGTCATCAATGTCATCGAGCAAGGCGGACAGTTCCAGGTCGTTATCGGTAACGAAGTGGAAGATGTCTTCAACGCTGTTCAGGATGTAACCGGTATTGTCGGTTCAGCCATCGATGCTGTTGAAAAGGATGATCTTAAGGTAAAGGGTAAGTTCATGGATCAGGTCATCGATCTTGTTACCAATATCTTTACTCCTATTCTTCCGGCTCTGATCGGTGCCGGCATGATCCGCTCATTATTAATGATCTTAACCAAGTTTGCCGGACTGGCAACTGACAGCGGCGTATATATCGTTATCAACGAAATCTACAACGCCATCTTCAACTTCCTGCCTGTATATCTGGCTTATGCTGCAGCTGTAAAGTGGAGATGCAATCCATACATCGCAGTTGCTGTAGCCTTAACCATGGTTTCTCCTACTATCCAGAGCCTGGTATTAGGTGAAAACGGACTTAAGTTCTTAGGCATTCCAATGTCAATGCAGAGACAGGGTTACGGTTCTTCTGTAATTCCAATCATCGTAACTGTCTGGTTCATGTCACTGGTTGAAAAGACATGCAACAAGTTTGTTCCTAAGTATGCAAGATATGTTCTGGTTCCGTTACTGACATTGGTAATCACTGTTCCAGTCATGTTCCTGGTCATCGGTCCTATCACAGCTACTTTACAGGGTTGGATGGGCGCTGCCTACACTGCTTTATACAATCTGAATCCAACCGTCTGCGGTGTCATTCTCGGTGCTGCATGGCAGGTACTGGTTGTCTTCGGTCTGCATTGGGGTATCGTTCCTCTGGGAACTCTCAACCTGGCTCAGTACGGACGTAACACCATCAACGCTGTTACCGGACCTTCTAACTGGACACAGGCCGGCGCTGCTCTGGGTGTTGCCTTAAGAACAAAGAATCAGCGTTTAAGAGAAACCGCTTTATCAGCTGGTATCACCGGTGTATTCGCCATCACTGAACCATCAATCTATGGTGTTAACCTGCCATTAAAGAAGCCTTTCTACATCGCTGTTGCTGTAGCTGCAGTAGCAGGCGGTATCGCAGGTTTCGGTAATGCTGCAGCTCTGGCTGGCGGCCCTGTCGGAATCCTTTCATTCCCATTATTTATCGGTGAAGGTTTCGGTTACTTCGTAGTCGCAATGCTGGTAGCTCTGTTTGGAACAGCCGCTCTGGTATATCTGTTCGGATACGACAAGAAGTTCGACGAAGAATAATCATCATTGAAAATGAAGCCGGTAGTACAAAAAAGTATTTACCGGCTTTAAACTGTTATAATTATTACGGAGGTATTAAATATGTCTAATGTTGTTCGCCTGATCAGTGCAACAAAATCAGATTTCCAGCAAATGAGTGCCATGGAGCTCAAGGAATCCATATATAAATCAGAATCAAGAACCATCATGGGTCAGCATCTTCTCTTTGCCGGTCCGGGTGTCGTCAGAGGTGTCACAAATTCAGAACTGATGTTTGCCTGGGGTGCAGACATGGTCATGCTTAATACCATTGACCTCGACAATCTTGACAACAATCCGGGATTATGCGGACTGTCCCTTAAGGAACTTAAGGAAAGATGCAACCGCCCGATCGGTGTCTATCTCGGCTGCCCGAAGGCCGGCTCAGAAGATGGCGGCAAGAAGGCCCTTTACAGAAGAGAAGGCATGGTTGCGACAAAGGAACATATTCTCAAGTGCAGAGAGATCGGAGCAGATTTCATTGTTCTGGGTGGAAATCCTGGTTCAGGAACATCTCTGAGTGATGTTATTGAGTGTACCAGACTGGCAAAATCCCTGTTAGGTGATGATATGATCATCATGGCAGGCAAGTGGGAAGATGGCATAACTGAAAAGGTACTGGGTGATCCGACTGCTGATTATGATACAAAAGACATTATCCGCCAGCTTATCGATGCCGGAGCAGACTGCATTGACCTGCCTTGCCCGGGATCAAGAGGCGGAATCACTGTTGAAGACATCCGTTCACTTGTTCAGTATGTACATCAGTATAAGCCAGGTACTCTGACAATGTGCTTTTTGGATTCATCAGTGGAATGTGCTGATGAACGGACCATCAGACAGGTCGCAATTCTGATGAAACAGACCGGAGCAGACATTCACGCAATCGGTGACGGCGGCTTTGGTGGATGCACCTGGCCAAAGAACATCTATCAGCTGTCTGTATCGATCAAGGGCGAACATTATACCTGGTTCAGAATGGCCAGTGTAAACAAGTAACAATTAATTAAGGAAAGGAACCTCTGAATATGAAACTGGCAATTGGAAATGACCACGTAGCATTGGAAATGAAAAAGGAAATCAAGGAATATCTCGAAGAAAAGGGATATGAAGTAATAAATGTCGGCACGGATTCAAGTGAAAGATTCAACTATCCTGTTTCCGGCTATAAGGTAGCCAGAATGGTAGCTGACGGTGAAGTTGACGGCGGTATCCTGATCTGCGGGACAGGGGTAGGAATCTCTCTGTCAGCCAATAAGGTCCATGGCATCAGAGCCTGCGTATGTTCTGATCCATATACAGCCAGACTGTCAAAGCAGCACAACAACACCAACATCATCGCCTTCGGTGCCAGAGTAATTGGAATCGAGACAGCCAAGATGATCGTTGATGAATGGCTTAACGCCAAGTATGAAGGCGGCAGACATCAGGTCAGGATCGACCAGATAAAGGAAATCGAGGAAACTCAGCATCTGAAGGCTGCGGAGGAATAAATATGTCAGAAAGACTGTTATGTCCGTCAATGATGTGCGCCAACTACGGACATCTGGCTGATGAAGTAAGAGCACTTGATGATGCCGGTGTAGACATCTTCCATTGCGATATCATGGATGGGACCTTTGTACCAAACTTTACCATGGGTGTCATGGACGTGGAAACCGTCAGAAGATATACCGATAAGCTGGTAGACTGCCATCTGATGATCGAGAACCCGGCCAATAAGGTCGACTGGTTCATCAAGGCAGGTGCCAATATTATCTATATTCATCCGGAAAGTGAAAGATATGTAGTCAAGACACTGGCCCATATCAAGGAAATGGGAGCTTATGCCGGTATTGCGGTCAACCCTGATACTTCTGTAGCTTCTCTGTCGGAAATACTGAACCTGTGTGATTATGTGATGGTAATGACGGTTAATCCGGGCTTTGCCGGACAGGCCTTCATTGACTTTACCAAGAAGAAGATCAAGCAGCTGGTTGAACTGAAGGAAGAGTATGGTTTCAAGATCATGATCGACGGTCACTGTACACCGGAAGTCATTGAAGATCTCAGTAATCTTGGTGCAGACGGATTCATCCTCGGTTCATCAGCCTTATTCCGCAAGGGAAAGACCTATAAGGAAATCATAAGGGAATTAAGAGGTGAGTAAGATGAAGAAGATTGGCATGATCATACCTACTACCGATAATTCATTCTTCTCATTTCTGGGACACCAGGTCCAGAAACAGTTAAGAGAGGATGAACAGCTGTTCTTATGCGATTCAAGCAATTCTTCAGAAAGGGAGAAGGAATATCTTAAGACACTGTCTTCATTCTGCGATGGCATAATCGATGTATCAGGACTGTCTGAATTAGGTGAAGGTCTTCTTGAAGAGAACTACCCGTTAGTATTGGTTGACAGGAAACCCGTTACCGCAAGAGAAATACCGTGGGTTGGCAATGATGACAGTTCAGCCATGGAAGAAGCCACCCAGTATCTTATTCACAAGGGATGCAGAAACATTCTGTTAATGCCGGGATACATAGCTGAAAAGCAGGAAAACCCGAGAATAGCCGGATACAGAAAGGCTCTGGAGAACAATGGCCTTCAATATGATGAATCATTTGTCCTTAACAGAAAAGGGTTTAAGAGTTCGGAAGAGGAAACCGCTGAACTGGTCATGGAATATTTCCGCAAGGGAATAAAGATCGACGGCATCATTACTTCTTCAGACAGAGCAGCCTTTGGTGCAGTTAAGGCTCTGGGAAGATTAGGATACTATGTGCCTGAGGATGTCAGACTGATATCATTTGACAACAGTCCGTATTCCTTAATGGCATCACCGTCTATTACCTCAATTGACCGCAATGGAGCCCGGATTGCCCGGAAAGCTCTGGAGGCATTAAGATGTCTGTTGGAGGGAAACAGGCCGGAAAGGGAAACAGTCATTCCTGTTTCACTGGTAAAAAACGACAGTACAAGATAGAGCTGTTTGAATAACAGCTTTTTCTTTTTGGCAAATATTAAGAATTGTCCGGATCAATACAGGTATAATGTATTTGAGGAAAATGCAATGAAGAAAAAACATATTGTATTAAAGATAATCCTGGCAGTATTTCTATGTATAGTCCGGATTGGTGGATATATGATCTGGAAAGCGTACAGTGATCATAAGAAATACATGGGGCATGGCTTTGATTACATGCACGGCTGGTCAACAACAGACTTTACGGGATATCACGTCTATGACGGTAAGAAACTGGTTACTCTTGATCACGAAGCTTCATTGATAATTGAAAACGAAGAGGACATGCCGGTACTGGATGGGGCGGAAGCCTGTTATCCGGTTTACAGTGCCCTGGCAAAAGCCGTCTATAAGGACATCGGTGCCATTGAAGGAAAATACCATGATGAAGCGGAAAAGGCCTGGAATTCAAGAGACGGAATCAAGAGCGTGGATTACGTTGTCAGAAATACTTACTTTTACAATGGAAGGATCGTAACCTTTACCAATACGGTTGAAGGATACCGACGACTGGTATGCGGCGATGTGGATATTGTATTGGCTGCCAGACCTTCACGGAACCAGAAGGAAGAAGCCACGCATCAGATGGAACAGATCATGACCATTCCTGTCGGAAAGGAAGCCTTCATCTTCTTTGTGGAAGAAGATAATCCGGTGGATAATCTTACCAGCGAGCAGATAAGAGGGATCTACCACGGTGATATAACCAACTGGAAACAGGTCGGCGGTAAAAACCAGAAGATCATTGCCTTCCAGAGACCGGAGGATTCAGGATCACAGGTCATGATGAAATGGTTCATGGGTGATGTAAGCCTTAAGGAACCTAAGAAGGTTGAGTATGTCGGAGGCATGGGTGAACTTTTCAGCAAGGTTGCGGAATACAACAATGAAAGAGGAGCCATGGGCTATACCTTCAGATATTTTCTGACCGGTCTTAATCAGGAAACCCATGTAAAGATACTGTCAGTCGACGGTGTTGAACCGACTATGGAAAACATCAAGAACGGCAGTTATCCGGCAACTGTTGATCTGGTATGCGCATATCTGGCATCCAATGATAAGGAAAGCGTCAGGCAGATGATAGAGTTCATGTTATCGGATGACGGCCAGTACATCATTGAACAGACAGGCTACCGGGGATTACCGGACCGCAATGTCACAGCCAGAGTGGAAAACGAAGTGGAACAGGCTGAACCAGATGAATATGTTTCCCGGGATGGCAGCTGGACACTTAACCGCTATTATTCCAGCCTGGATAAGCTTGTCATTCTGGAATTCAGAAACGGGAAAACCCGAGTGAAGGGTAACCTGTGGTACTATGGCGTAGAAGAGGATAAGAACTGGCCATATCAGTTTGAAAGGTTCGGCACATACATGTGCATCGACATGAATTATGACGGTGATAAGGATCAATATATGATCGGTCAGGCTTATGGGGAAATAACGATGGAACTGCCGCCTGAGGGAACAGTCTTTATCAGAAAAAGCCAGTAAATAAAGCAGAAAACGGGGAATGCTTCCGATGGAGACATTCCCTGTTTTGTATTTATATAAGAGATAAAATGGTTTATAATGTTAAACAGGAGATTATGCTATGATAAATAAAGAACTACAGTCATTCTATGACGGATATTCATTACATGCCTACAACGTTTTTGGCGCTCACTTTACCAAGGGAAAGGAAGGCGTATGCTTCAGGCTGTACGCTCCCAATGCCAGAAGTGTCAGACTGATAGGCGATTTTAATAACTGGAACAAGGATGCGACCCTGCTGAAGAAGATCAATAAGGAAGTCTGGGAGACGACGGTAAAAGGACTGCCGGAATATGCACAGTACAAATATGTCATTGAGCAGGCAGACGGAAGTTTTGTCACCAAGACTGACCCGTTCGCTTTCTATAATGAAATGCGTCCGGGATGGGTCTGCAAGGTCGTTGATGTTGACGAATACAAATGGTCTGATGAGGAATGGATCAGAAACAGAAACTGCAATCTTGATAAGCCGATGAGTATTTATGAAGTTCATCTGGGCGGCTTCAAGCATCACGGTGCCGGCAGATGGTTCACCTACTATGAAATGATCGATGAACTGATTCCTTATGTTAAGGAAATGGGATATACCCATATTGAGCTGATGCCTCTGAACGAATACCCGTTTGACGGGTCCTGGGGTTATCAGCAGTACGGCTATTTCTCTGTTACCAGCCGTTATGGCAACTGTTATCAGCTGCAGATGTTCATTGATGCCTGCCACAGAAACGGCATCGGAGTCATCATGGACATAGTCATGGCTCACTTTGTCAAGGACGAATTCGGCCTGATTAAATATGACGGAACCTGTGTGTATGAAAGCAATGATCCGGGCAAGAGTGAAAGCCAGTGGGATACCCTGTATTTTGATTTCTCCAAGAATACGGTTGTCAGCTTCTTGATGAGTTCAGCTTCATTATGGATCGACAAGTATCACTGTGACGGTTTACGCGTCGATGCCGTCAGCAACCTGATCTATCACAACGGGGACTCTACCAAGGGTGAAA
>CAMOMM010000026.1 GCA_946619805.1 uncultured Bacillota bacterium
AAACTTGGTAGATCAAACAAATAGGATATGTTTTCATATTATCAGCTACTTTTGAACTCACAAAACCGGGTTTGACCCCACCTTGACCCCATTTTACACCGATATGGAAGAGCAGCGCAACATTTGACCCCAAAATTTGACCCCACGATATTCATATTTTCATGAGTTAAGGATTTTCACAAAACTTGATTTCTCAAAATACAAAAAGTGCTGAAAAGCCTTTATTTATAAGGGTTTTTCGCACTTTTGAGCACGAAAAAGGTTTCCTTTCGGAAACCCTCAATGTTCATATGGTGGAGCATAGGGGGCTCGAACCCCTGACCTCCTGCGTGCAAGGCAGGCGCTCTCCCAGCTAAGCTAATGCCCCAAGGAAATGGTGGGCCTGAATGGAATTGAACCAGCGACCTCACCCTTATCAGGGGTGCGCTCTAACCAACTGAGCTACAGGCCCGTATCACCAAATCGCTTAATTATATTATCATTTAATATAAACACTGTCAATAAACATATTTAAATTTCTGTGTGTTTTTAAGCATAATCTGGCAAATAAATAAACTATGATTACTCCAGTTTTGAACTGATTTCCTTATTGAGTCCAAACAGCACAAACATTGTTACAACAGCAGCAACAATGCCGATCAGGCCGAATGTTGAAACCATTATGGCGATGAATCCAATGTTGTCAAAGCCCAGTACATACAGTACCTGAATGACTACAAACATGATTTCCACACCGATGTTGAGATATTTCAAGGTACGGATCGTGCTTTCACGGGTTGAACCGAAATCGCGTGCAACATTTTCCAGAACAGTGCAGAGAACAAACATGTATACTGCAGAAGCAATGTTGGCGATGGTCTTGATGATGCTGGTATCCAGATCCGGCTTGACGATGTCGCCTAACCATAAGGCACCGGTCAGAACGATCAGGACCAGTGACAGGATCTTCATGTAGGACTTGCCTTTCATGTAATCTCCCAGCTTGTCATATGCCAGATACATTAAGATCCAGCCGACGAAATTAGGAGTGACATTAACGGTTGTACCGTTAAGAGTAAGATTAAGGTTTACCAGAGTAAACATGAATCCGAACGCTATGAGACTGATTGCCTTTTTGATATTCATGACAGAATCCTCCTTCTGCTACCTTATTACTATAAAATAATGGATAGGGTTTTTCCATAGGCATGCTATAATTAGTTCATGAAGAAAAGGTATTACGTCATCTTTGAAGGCAGAGTACAGAATGTTGGTTTCCGCTGGACCGTACAGCAGATAGCCCAGTCTTTAGGCTGCACCGGTTGGATCAGAAATCTCGACAACGGCAATGTTGACATGCAGATCCAGGGAGACATTGACATTCACAGTTTCATCCAGAGAATACAGAAAAACTCCCGCTGGATCAGGATCGATGACTATTCCATCATGGAAATCGGTGTCGATGAACGAGAACGCCGTTTCCAGGTTTCCGGATACTTCTAAACCACAGTAAAAGCCGGCTGTGAACCACATGGTTCATGACCGGCTTCTTTTTTTACTTATTGGCGTTAACGTACTTGTCAACCTGTTTCTGCAGTACCGGGAAAGGAGCTTCACCGGTATCCAGTATAACGGTATTGTAGGCTTTCAGATCAAACTTGCTGCCTAAGGCACTCTTGGCCTCTTCCATCATTCTGGTCATGTAGAACATGCCGCAGCCATATGGAAGGAACAGTCCCGGATCACCCACTACGGTTTCAAAGATTTGATCGGCAACGCTGCGGGCATAGGACTTCTGGAAGAACTGTTCCAGAACAGTCGCAACATCTCTGACTGTCCAGTTTTCATAATGAACACCGAGGTCTACCATCGCATACAGCAGATAGTTGAACATGTTGTTGTCCTGCAGATACTTTATTTCACGGGAATTCGTCAGGAAGTAGTTATAGGCTCTGTTTTCACAGTATTCAGCCCAGCCTTCCGCATATCCCAAAAAGCTCATGTTATAACGGTATTCATTACCCGGATGGTTATAGAGATAGTAAGTATTCTGGAAAAGGTGTCCCGGATAGCCTTCATGCGCCAGGGTAATGCAGATGCCGTCCGGATCATTTTCCACGAAGGTCGGATTGACCTTGACGACATTCCTGTTATAGTCATCAGCCGGGGCTATCAGATAATAGGCACTCGTATTTTCCGAGGTAACACTCTTGTCCAGGAATGATATTTTATAATCTACCTTTGGAATCTCCGGATAATCATCAGTCATTACTTCCTTGATGTGGTCAAGGATTTCATACGGATCATTGTAGCCATATCCTTCGGTAAGGGTGGTGTCCAGATTTCTGAGAATTGAATTAAAGGTTGAAACCAGCTTGTCCTGAACTTCATCCATGATCTCCTCAACGCTCTTGTCACTGGAGACCTTGCTTCTGACGATCAGTTCATACAGTTTCCTGCCGGCATCGCCATAATCAGCCAGGGCACCGGATGTGGTTGCCTGGCCCTTAAGACCTTCATAGAATTCGATGACTCTCTTATAGGCAGGAATCATGACCTCATCTACGCCCTTTCTGACCCGGGAAATGTATTCATCCTTGCCGGCCAGATTCATTCCGTCCATAGCACCGATAAATACTTTTACCACTTCGTTTTTATCAGGGTCAGCGATGAAGCGTTCACACTGTTCCAGAACACCGTCAATGGTGCTGTCAGGCTGGATGATTCCTTCCTCTGCCTGTCTTCTGGTATACTCAATGGCTTGGTCAAAATATCTTCCGGTATCGTTAAGAAGAGTTATGTAATCCTTAACATCCTGCTCACTGCGGAAATCAAATTCCGTGAACACCGTAATGACGTTATTGTTGACTCCGCTGTTAGGGGTAAACAGGAAGGTATAGTCCTTCTCGGTTTCCATCAGGGCCAGCTGCAGGTTGAAATAATACTTCATGCATTCATACATGATCTGCTGATCTTCCGTCAGCTCTTCCGGTTTGAACTTGGCCAGTTCCAGATTTCTGTTTCTTAAATCCGCAATCGCCTGTCTGTCTTCGTCGGTAAGATCATAGTTGATCTCTCCCAGGGTAACTTCAACATCCTTGATCCCGTATTTGGCAGGATCAACCAGCGAGAAATGCAGATTGGAATAATCTTCTGACAGGTCTTCTGCGAACCATTTCAGCTGCAGTTCATTAAACTGCTTCTGCACATCAGCACCAACAGGCTCCGGATCACCTCCCGGTACCGGATCAGGATTCTTCTTACAGCCTGCCGGCAGAAGCATCAACAGGCATAAAAAAACAATTAGAAATTTTTTCATATTTTCTGCTCCATAAATAAAGAATAGCTGTTTTAAGCTATTCCTCTATATCTGATTCTTCAGTTTCCAGCTCGATAATCTTCTTTTCTTCTTCTTCATCAGCTTGAAGGATATCTTTGACCACCTTTACACCTAAGGCTGCTGCTGCAGTGGCAATGGCTGTCCCCAATAGTCTCTTGAACATGATAATTCCTCCTTTTTTCTTATTTTAACATGTTTATTTATAAATGTATATTTATTTTAAGAGCCGTCTTCTGACCGCTTCTTTTCGGTCAAGTCTGTTCTGAATGACATCGCTGAACAGCGTATATAACAGAGCCATAGTCGGAACGGCAACCAGCAGTCCAGGGAAACCAAACATTGACCCGAAGACCGTAACAGCCAGAAGTACCAGTACCGGCGGCAGACCAACAGAGCTGCCGACAACATTAGGATAGATCAGGTTGTTGTCGATCTGCTGAATGACCAGGAACATTATGATGAATACGATCATTCTGAACAGACCGCTGACCGCCAGGATCAGGATGGCTCCGAAGATCACAGCCGTTGCTGAGCCGAAATACGGTATGATACTGGTCAGGGCAATTACCACACTGATCAGCAGTGCATATGGCATGTTGGCTACGGAAAGAACAATGAAGAAAATGGACCGCAGTATGCTCATTTCAACCAGCTGACCGGACACAAAATCAGAGAATACCTGTTCAGTCTTTCTGACCAGATATCTGATGTTCGCAACAATCTCATCAGGCAGGAAAGCCTCCAGAACTCTTCTGGCCTGATTCTTGAACTTTTCCTTTGACAGCAGAATATAGACACTGAAAACCAGACCGAAGCACACCTTGACGATAGCCTTGATCACGGACAGCGTCACCTGCCCGATGTCACTTACGACCGAAGGATCAAGTCCGCTTATCCATTCAGAGATCGTCGGTGTCAGTTTCTCGATCCATTTAGCCAGGCTGGTTCCCAGTTCCTCAATAGGAACCTTGAACAGAACATCCAGGGAAATGCGGAAATTCAGATTCATCTGCTTAAGCAGTCTGTTGGCATAATCAACCACTGAAGTAATATATACCGGCAGGTTGGTAGCCAGCGCGATCACGCTGCGCCGCAACTGTGGCAGGATTATTGAAATCAGCAGCACGACTATCAGCAGAGCTGCCAGGTACGTCCGTATTACCGAGATCCTTCTGACCCATTTCTGTTCCATCTCAGGTTTCTTTTTCTTTATGAAAGCTTCAAGTCTGCTTAACGGTGCATTCAGAATGAAGGCAATGACAAGACCAAGAAGCAGCGGTGAAAAGGCCTCAATAAGAGAGCGGACAAAGCCCATCAGCATGCTGAAATGGCTTACCATCAGATAAGCTATGCCAATTATCATGCTGGCTATTATGACCTTACGGGTAAAATCTCTTGTTTCCTTATCCATCTGATCACCCTCTCCTTTCCTGCAGATTCAGTATTTCAAGCACTTCCTCGACACTGTCAGCCATATGGCACAGTCTCTGCCATCCTTCAGGGATAAATCCCTTCCGGCAGCATTCATTTAAGAATGTCCATAACCCGTCGTAGAAGCCTGCTACGTTAAAGAATATGACCGGTTTTGCCGTATAACCCAGCTGATTCTGGGTTATTATTTCAAACATCTCATCAAAGGTACCCAGACCTCCCGGTGCTCCGATGAAACAGTCGCTGATTTCGATCATCAGCCGCTTACGGTCAACCAGATCTCTGGTCAGATAAAGCTCATTGAATTCATCGTACAGAATTCCGTTCACATTAAAGATACGCGGAGCAATACTGATGATATAGCCGCTTCCCTCGCTGAAACCGCGGTTGGCAGCTCCCATCAGTCCTCTTTTTCCTCCACCGGTTACCAGTGAACAGCCCCTGCGGGCCAGCCGGCAGCCGAGTCTTTCCGTTTCCCTTATATAGATGGGATCAATTGATTCACTGCTGGCACCGAAAATGCATACCTTCATATACTCACCAATAATTATTATACATAATTGATGCTGACTTTAAAAATATTAAAGCTTAAAAACCTCTTAATGTTTCTGCAGTTTTTATGAATTACTGATTGATTTTATCAGAAAGTTATAATATAATAACTTCGCTGCCTAAATAGCTCAGTCGGTAGAGCAATCGGCTGTTAACCGATCGGTCATAGGTTCGAGTCCTATTTTAGGCGCCATTTAAAAAAAGAGAGTTCTGATCATTCAGAACTCTTATTTTATTATTTCGCCATGCAGCAGATGGAATAAGGTACATATCAGTCCGGTGATGGCAATCGTACCGCCCAGTCCCAGAAATACCAGCCATGTCAGTTTCAGATGGAACATTATGAATACGACAATGTCCCCCAGCAGACACAGCGAACAGGTAACCACCGGGAAGAAATAACGTGATCTGTATTTGTAGAAATTAAAGATCATGCTGATCATGATCACGATTCCCGGGATCATCAGCAGACACAGAGCTGCATTCTTCTGCTCACCCCTGTTCAGCAGCAGCCCGAAAACAATGAGAACCATGCCCATTACCGCCTGTAGAAGTGTCGCCGCAAATTTGTCTTTTTTCATAGAATCATTGTATACTTTCTTTTGTGAACTTTGGTGAAATACACAAGTCACAGGTAAATTTATGTTATAATTCTTAGGCAAAGGAGTCAATATGGAAAAAGCTATTACCTTCGAGATCACACACATCTGCAAACAGACCGGAGCCAGAACCGGATTGCTGCATACTCCGCATGGAACAGTGGAAACTCCGATGTTCATGCCGGTGGGCACAGCTGCCACCGTCAAGTTCGTCTCACCGGAAGAACTTTACGAAATGGGAGCCGGTGTCGTTCTGGCCAATACCTATCACTGCTGGTTAAGACCGGGTGAAGATGTCGTGGCTGCAGCCGGAGGATTGCAGAAATTCATGCATCTGGACAGACCAATGCTGACAGACTGCGGTGGTTTCCAGGTCTTTTCACTGGCTGAAAGAAGAAAGATCAAGGAAGAAGGCGTAACCTTTAAAAGCCATATTGACGGATCAACTCTTTTCCTTTCCCCTGAGAAATCCATTCAGATCCAGAACAAGCTGGGTGCCGACATCATCATGAGCTTTGACGAATGCCCGGCTTATCCGAGCACCAGAGAATACATGCAGGACAGCGTGGACAGAACCTTACGCTGGGCTCAGAGATGCATCAACGCTCACGAAAGAGTCGGCCAGCAGGGTCTTTTCGGCATCGTCCAGGGCGGTGAATATGAAGACATCAGAAGATACTGCGCCCGAGAACTTGTCAAAATGGGTTCTTTTGAAGGATATGCCATCGGCGGAACTTCCGTCGGGGAAACCAAGGAAACCATGTATAAGATGATCGATTACTCCCTGGCTGAACTGCCAAAGGAGTCGGTAAAATACCTGATGGGTGTCGGTTCAACCGATGCCTTACTGGAAGGCATCCTGCGCAATGTCGACATGTTTGACTGCGTATTGCCGACCAGAATTGCCAGACACGGCACTTTAATGTCATCTGAAGGACGCATTTCCATCAAGAAGAAGGAATACGAATATGATTTCGGACCAATCGATCCGGAATGCGACTGCTACACCTGCCGCAACTATTCCCGCGCCTACATCAGACATCTGTTCCGCTGCAATGAAGGACTGGGTTCACGCTTAATGTCCATTCACAACCTGCGTTTCCTGATCCATCTGATGGAAGATGCCAGAAAAGCCATCAGGGAAGATCGCTTCGGCGACTTCAAGGACGAATTCTTCAGAAAGCATAATCTTAATTCCATAGATTCAAGAGGTTTCTAAATGAAAACATCTGATTTTGATTTTGAACTGCCTCAGGAGCTGATAGCTCAGACTCCTCTGGAAAACCGCAGCGGTTCCCGACTGCTGGTAGTTGACAGAAAGACCGGAACCTACAGTGACCATCACTTCAATGAAGTGATTGATTTTCTGCGTCCTGACGACATCATCGTCAGAAATAACACCCGTGTCATCCCGGCCCGTCTTTTCGGTGAAAAGAAGGAAACCAACGGACATGTTGAAGTTCTGTTATTAAGAGATACCGGTAACGACATCTGGGAAACCCTGGTAGGCAACGCCCGCATCGTCAAGCTGGGAACCGTGATCACTTTTTCCGATCTGTTACAGGCGGAATGCGTTAAGATCGGGGAATCCGGCATCCGCTATTTCCACATGATCTACAGCGGAATCTTCATGGAGATCCTGGATAAGCTGGGAGAAGTACCTTTACCGCCTTACATCAGGGAAAAACTGCGGGATCCGGAAAGATATCAGACCGTCTACTCCAAAATAGAAGGAAGCGCCGCTGCCCCGACTGCCGGTCTTCATTTTACCAATGAACTGATTTCACGGATCGAAGCCAAAGGCTGCCGTTTTGTTGACGTTACCCTGCATATCGGATTAGGAACTTTCCGTCCGGTTCAGGTTGATGACATCAGCGAACATCACATGCATTCCGAGTATTATCACATATCTGAAGAAGCTGCTGACATACTCAACCGGGCCAGGGCCAACGGACAGAGGATAATCTGTGTCGGCACCACTTCCGTAAGAACGCTGGAGTCAAACTATAAAAAGTATCACACTTTCAAGTCCACCAGCGAAGAAACTGACATCTTCATCTTCCCGGGTTACCAGTTTGAAGCCGTTGATGCCATGATCACCAACTTTCATCTGCCTAAATCAACCCTGATCATGATGATCTGCGCCTTTGCAGGGCAGGATCTTATCTGGAAAGCCTACAAACACGCCATTGAGGAAAGATACCGTTTCTTCTCCTTCGGCGACAGCATGATGATATTATGAAAAACCAGCCAAAGAAGTACTACTACAACCTGCAGCTGCGGGAAATTGACAGAATAAAAGGCTTACAAAATAAGCCCACTTTACTTATGCATACCTGCTGCGGGGTCTGTGCCTGCTATCCGATAGTCTATCTGACGCAGTACTTCGACCTGACGCTGTATTACTATAACGACAACATCTATCCTGAAGAGGAATACGAAAAGCGTTATTCCGAACTGAAAAGATACGTGGAGATCTTCAACCGAGAAAACGGTCAGAACGTGAAGCTGATAAAGTGCGAGTATCATAACCGGGAGTATACCCGGAAACTGGCTCCCTATGCTGACTCACCGGAAGGCGGCCAGCGCTGCCATATCTGCTATGATCTCCGTCTGGCCAAGGGTATGGACTATGCCATTGAACATGATTATGATTACTTTACCACTGTCATGACTGTTTCAAGACAGAAGGATTCCGTCATCCTGAATCAGATCGGTGAACGCCTCAACAATA
>CAMOMM010000027.1 GCA_946619805.1 uncultured Bacillota bacterium
AAGGGAGTGTGGTTCTCCTTCCTGCTGACCAACATATTAATGCTGTTTTTCTCCCTGGGCGCGGTTTATCTTAACCGTGATAACTACGGGTATGGGAAATCCGGTGAAGCACTGTTGATACAGTAAGGATAAATAATTAAATAATAAAATAAAAAAAGGATATGATCATTGAATCGTATCCTTTTGCTTATGCGGATCTGCAGACTTTCCTGTAGGCAATTACCCATAAGACGATCTCTATTACCATGGTAATGGCCCAGCTGACCGGGAAGCACATGTAGATGGACTGCAGGGTCCCCAGTTTCGGGAAGACGGTGTATAGCCAGGCAATTCTGACTCCGCAGATGCCGATGACCATCAGGATGGTCGGCAGTGATGAGTAACCCATGCCTCTTAACGAAGCGACAAAGGTATCCAGCAGGGCATTCAGTATCAGCCATCTGGCTACTATTCCGGTTCTGATCATGCCGACATCAATGACTGACTGCTTGTCAGTATACAGAGAAAGCAGTGAAGGTCCCGCAAAGTAAACGGCATTTGACATGATGACGGCTGCCCGGGCTACCAGCAGGAAGGTCTTGACGAATACTTCCTTGATGCGGTCGGTTCTTCCGGCTCCCAGACAGTGGCTGGTAAAGGTCAGGGTAGCCTGATTAAAGGCTGTATAACCGATATAGACAAAGTTTTCAATATTGGCTCCGGCTGAGTTACCGGAAACTATGTCAGTGGAGTCAAAGGAATTGATGCTGGATTGAACAACGACATTTGAAAGAGCGAATACGGCACCTGACAGCCCGGCCGGAACTCCGATTTTCATTATTTCCAGAATGGCTGATTTTTCAGCATACATGTGTCGGACATCCAGTCTGGTGGAGTCAGTTTCATTAACGAGAACATACAGAACCAGAAAGGCGGATACTGCCTGGGAAATAACGGTTGATATTGCTACCCCGGCTACGGACCATTTGAGTATTATGACTGTAAAAAGATTCAGCAGGATGTTTACGATGCCGGCAACGATCATGAAATACATCGGCCTTTTTGTATCGCCTTTGGAGCGTAAAACCGCACTGCCGAAGTTGAAAGTCAGTAAGAAGATCACACCTCCGAAATAGATGCGCATGTACAGAGCGCTTAAATCGATGATCTCTTCCGGTGTTCCCATCATTTCCAGCAGATTTCGGGCAAACATTACACCAACCGCAGTCAGCAGGATCCCACCAACCCAGGCAATCAGGATGGAAGAGTGTACAGCGTCCTTTATCTTCTGCTGATTGTTATTGCCGATGCATCTGGCAATCAGAACGTTGGCTCCGGTTGATAAGCCATAGAACAGGGAAGTCAGCAGAAAGACGATCGATCCGGTTGCTCCAACCGCAGCCAGGGCTTGGTTACCGCCGAATTTCCCGACGATGATGGTGTCGGCCGAATTAAAAAGGATCTGCATCATTTCCGATAACATCAGAGGAATGGCAAAGGTGAAGATATTCGGCATTAACGGCCCATGGGCGATATCCAGCGGTTTTCTTTCTCTTTTCATATGTGACTTATTATAGAACAAAAAAGACATTAATGAAACATTAATGCCTTGTTTTCTGAAAAACATTTGTGCTTTCAGATTATTCTTTTTCGCTGTTCTTTTTCAGCAGTCTTTCTATGCCTTCATCACTGTAGGAAAGCAGGCGGCCATAGGCTCTGGCCAGGTTTGTTCTGTCCTCGCCGCTGTAGTTGCCGTTTGCCAGCAAGACCCGCTTGTCCATCTTTAACCGCAGATACTGCCGCAGATATTTCTCTTCAACATAGAAGATGACATTGTATTTCCCCTTGTTCATGGAAACGGGGAACAGATCAGTCAGCAGCGGCTGATCTTCCTTATAGTACTTTACCCCATACTTTTCACACAGACGGTCAAAGTCTGCCAGAAAGCTGTCTCTTTCTTCCTTTGAACTGCAGGGATGGGAAAGGGCTATTTTCTTTACCCCGGCAGCTGTCATTTCACAGAAACAGTCAGCGGCGCCGAGATGATATGAATAGGAATCGATTTCTTTCATTTTGTGTTTACCTTCTTTAGATAATGATACCACATTTAGGATGCCATTACCGTAATTCCCTCACTGTCCGTGATTTCCAGATGTAAAGGAACGGTTGGAGAGTAGACGGTTTCGGTATAGGTAAAGCCCTTGTCATCGTGATACCGGATACTGGCAGTGAAGTTGTTTTCCGAAGAGATCTTCTCCTTGATGGATAATTCCATCTGCCCTTTATCCAGGGCTTCTTTCAGATCATATTCCTTATGGATCTTTCCGTCATCGATGATCAGAATGGCATTAATGATCCTTCTGGTTTCACTGTTATTGGCGAAGATGGTCCAGTTTGTCTGGAAAACGTTGTTTCTGATCTCACTGGAACCGGTAAGATACATTCCCGGCAGCAGGGATCCTAAGATCCTTTCTCCTTCCAGATAGATCTCGTCATTCTGGATTATGCCATCATGCTCAATGGAAAGGACAGCACTGTCACCGCCCTGGGCGCTTGGGAAGCTGATGTCAGCATGATAGACGCCGTTTTCTTCCACCATGACCTGACTTTCACTGCCATGTCTTAAGGTAAAGGTGGTTTCACCCTGTAATCTCTGCGGATAGACATTTACTCTGACAGTTGCGACATACTGCCCGTTCTGTTTTTCCAGAGATATCAGGTCCAGACCGTAACTGTATAAGGTGTCGTCCTTCTGCCCAATTTCATCGATCTTCTGATTAAGCTGAGTGATCTGGTAAGACAGTTGGCTGATGTTATTCTGCAGGTTATTTATTGCCACCTGGTTATGGCTGTTACTTAACAGCAGTGAAATGATGGCGATACCTAAGGCAATGTAAACAGGAGCCGGGTTATGGGTATTTTCATGGTAGTTATCATCGTTAATGTGTCTGTTAATGGCTGATTTGTAATACCGGAAATAACCCAGGGAACCCAGAATTATGACTGCCGGTATGATTATTACTGATAAGACTCTGCTCATATTAACCTCCTAGATTCTGAATGCCTCTTTGAAGCTGCTGTAATAGCTGCGGGTTACTTCAACAATGCTGCCGTCTGACATTCTTAATCTGAACTTCATGGAGAAGCTCGGAATGATCTCCTTAAGATGACGGCGGTTGATGATCACGGAATTGCTGATACGGATGAATATGGCCGGATCAAGTGATTCCAGCAGCTGTTTGAGAGGCTGAGATGACTGATAACGTCCGTTGGTACAGAAAACGTCAATACTGTGACCGTAGGATTCCATGAATATGATATCTTCAACCGGTACGTGGATCCTGTCACCGTCATAGTTTCTTACTGAAAGGTGGGAAACATGCAGATCCTTCTGCAGCAGGATGAAATCCTCATCATCTTCATCAGTTACTCTGAAGCCTGATTTTTCCAGCATTTCCCTGATCTCTTCAAAACTTTCCTCATTTATTTCGAGTCTGACTTTCTTCACGTTATCATCACCTCCTTTGCTGATTCCATCTTACATTTATTCGGAAATCAATTCCATCAATCCTTCACGTTCTGCAGTTGTGTCAGCCTGAACTGCACTTAACCGTCAATCAGGGTCAGCCCGCTTATGTCAAGCTTATATACCTTGTCGCAGACCTCGTCTATGAACAGACGGTCATGGCTGATCGCAATGATGCAGCCGCCATAATCCACCAGCATTCTTCTTACTTCCGGGTTTGACAATGGGGAAAGATTACGGGTGGGTTCATCCAGCAACAGTACATTGCATTTGCGCAATATCAAACCGGCCAGAATGATCTTGCACTTCTGACCTTCAGAGAGTTCGGATATGGCATGAGTCATTTCCTCAGAGGTAAACTTCAGGGAACCTAACATGCTCTGAGCTCTGCTGCGGTCTTCACAGATGTCGTAGAGATAACTTATCGGATTTATGCCATAGTCCATGATCTCATAATAGTTCTGAGACATGTAGCCTACTTTGATGTCGGTGCGTTCTGCAAGATTATCTCTTATCAGTTTCATCAAGGTCGTCTTGCCTGAACCGTTATCACCGATAATGCAGATCTTGTCATTCCCTCTGACATGCAGGTCAATACCTTCAGCCAGTATCCTTGTTCCAATCTGCAGTTTATCAAGATGCAGATCCAGGATTATCTTGTCAGGATTCAGGGAAATGTCTTCAAAGAAGATATTTATGGCTTCTTCCGGTTCGTATTTCTGAGTCATGTTTTCCTGCTTTTCTTCCAGTTTACGGCCTAAAGCCTTGACAGCGTGCATCTTCTTTTTCAATAGAAAACCCCCATGAGGATCCCCACGGGATACAGTGGCCTGCCGGTGGTCTACCTTCTGATAGATCTGGCGGTACTTTTCCAGCTGTTTATGAAGCTGAGCTTTTTCCTTGCGGGCCAGCTGATTGGTTCTGTCGATGTTATGCCGTCTTCTCTTATGATAATCCCGGTATGACTCGCTGCTGCAGGTTATAACCGGTTCCTGTTTTCTTTTCAGCTGTTCCAGATGCAGTATCCCGGTGGCACAGTTGGAAAGCAGGGTTTCATCATGGGAGATGAACATTACGGTTTTATCGGTATTGTTGATGAATGATTCCAGCCAGATCAGAGTCTTAAGGTCAAGATCATTGGTTGGCTCATCCAGCAACATGATGTCGGGATCATCATACAGTAGCCTCATGATGCTCACCTTGACCTTTTCCCCGCCGCTCAATGAGGAAACGGTTCTGTCATGAAGCAGGTCAGAGGAAAGGGAGGTAAGCTTTACCAGTTCCCAGATGCGCTGATAATCAGGATCTTCACCTTTGGTAATAAAGGAAATGACATCCCGATCCAGATATTCGTCATCGATTTTCTGAGGCAGGTAAGCAACCGTGTCAGAAGAAATAATGTCACCGCTGTAGCTGACATATTCGCTGACATCAATACCGGCCATGATCTTGAGAAGAGTGCTTTTACCGTTGCCTTCTTCACCGATCACGGCGAGTTTGTCCCCGTCATTGAGAACAAACGAAAAATTATTTATTATGATTCGCCCCTTAAGGGTTGTTACCGTCAGATTATTTATTTTAAGCATGATCAATCAATCTCCTTCCACACAAAAAAGAACGTGTCTGTTAAATGTTTCCAATAAGACTGATTAATTCTTCATGCTCTCACCTCATATTCAGTTTAGAGTATTTCTTTCCAAAAGTAAACGTGTGGCGGCAGGGGGATATAATGGATTATAATATCAGTATGAAGAAGACAATACGCATCGCACTCAATGCCTTTATGGCAGTCATGGTCATTATTCAGTGGGTAATACTGGCCACCAGCATTCCTGACAACAGTTTCATGTCCGGTGGCTTAAGAACGCTGAGATATTTTACTGTTCTTTCCAACCTGCTGGAAGCAGCAGCCTGCATCATCTGGATAATCAGGGGAAATGAGAAAATCAAATATGTGGCAGCTGTATCTGTCGGGCTGACCTTTACCGTGGTCATGTCTTATCTGGGGCCGCTGTTTGGCTATCCGATGATGTTTGTGGGACCAAGTCTGTGGATGCATGGCATTGTTCCGTTGGCTGCCATGGCTGAAACTGTCATTTTCAACAGGGAAAAGATCACAGACAGGGATAATTTACGGGCAGTTTTTCCGATGTTGATATATGGAATTTTCTATTTAGGTAATATAATAATAAATGGAATACCGGGCAATGACTGGTATGGATTCATGTTGTGGGGTTATCCGGGCGGTGCAGCTGCATTAGTCATAATTGTGCTGGTAACCTATCGGATAGGCTTTGTATTAAGAAAACTGAATAAGAAGGTCGGTGTTGGAAAATGATCAGGGAAAAAAGCTGCGGAGCAGTCATTTACTACAGAGATTCCAAGATCCTGTTTCTGGTGGAACAGATGATACAGGGTCACTATGCCTTATGCAAAGGGCATGTGGAAGGAAATGAAACCGAAATGCAGACAGCAGCCCGCGAGATAAGAGAGGAAACCGGTCTGGAAGTTAACTTCATACCGGGCTTCAGAGAAAGGACGGAATACAGTCCTTACAGCGGCTGCATCAAGGAAGTTGTCTATTTCCTGGCTGAATCCAAGGGCAAGGCCAACCGTGTTCAACCTGAAGAAGTCAGTGCTCTGCTGTGGCTGGATTATAACCAGGCCATGCGGTTTCTGACTTATGAGAGCGATAAGAAGATCCTGGCAAATGCCCGGAAATTCATAAAGTAGAAAGAACACCGGAAACGGTGTTTTCATATGTGCAGATACTTAAATGAGTATTAATTCTGCAGAAAAACAGCGGCCTTTTTGATACAATAATTATGTAAGCAATTGGAGGTATAATAATATGAACTATAAAGAAAGATATCAGCAGTGGCTTGATGCCCTTACTGATGATGATCCGTTAAAGCAGCTTCTGCTGAAGATCAAGGATAATGATAATGAGATAAAGGAACGCTTCCATCAGGATCTGGCTTTCGGAACAGCCGGGTTAAGAGGCAAGGTTGGTCCGGGAACCAATAACATGAATTTTGTAACTGTCGGCAAGGCTACTCAGGGTATTGCGGACTATATTAAGGAACACGGTAAGGAAGCCATGGAAAAGGGCGTTGTCATCGCTCATGACCCTCGTCACTATTCCAGAGAGTTCTCTGAACTGACCGCCAGCATTCTGGCTGCCAACGGCATCAAGGCCTATGTATTCCCTGATTTAAGACCGACCCCGCAGCTGGCCTACATGGTAACCAAGCTGGGGACAACTGCCGGCATCAACATCACAGCTTCCCACAACCCAACCGAATACAACGGCTATAAAGCCTATTGGGAAGATGGCTGTCAGGTATCCAGTGCCGTAGCAGATGGCATGACTGAAAAGATCCAGGCTGTTGATCCTTTCAGAGACATCAAGAAGGGTGACTTTGACGAATATGTTGAAGAGGGTAAGATCGTAGTTCTGGGACCTGAATACGACAGAGCTTACCTGGATAAGGTTGAATCCATGAGCATTCATGGCGGCGATGAGATCGATCTGGATATTCCACTGGTATTTACTCCGTTAAACGGGGCAGCCTATGTTCCATTTAAGACCATGCTGGAAGACAGAGGTTTCAGAAACTGGCACATCGTTGAAGAGCAGAAGGATCCTGATCCGAACTTCACTACGGTAGGCTATCCAAACCCTGAAGATCCGAAGGCCTTCAGATTAAGTGAAAAGCTGGGCCGTGAAGTAGGCGCGGAACTGTTAATGGCCTGTGACCCGGACGGCGACAGATTCGCCATTGAAATCAGAGATGATGAGGGGAACTACATTCCTCTTAACGGCAACCAGACAGGATACCTGCTGGTCAACTATATTCTGGAAGGCCACAAGAGTGCCGGAACCTTACCTGCCAAGGGTGCTATGGTCAAGTCAATTGTCACCTCTACCATGAGTACGGAAATGGCTGAAGCCTATGGCGTTGACATGTTTGAATCTCTGACCGGCTTCAAGAACATCTGCGGACGTTATCCTGAACTGATCGAAAAGGGCTATACGATCCTGTTTGGCTATGAGGAATCAGTAGGATATGCTGCCTGCCCGGAAATCAGAGACAAGGACGGCATTTCAGCCGGTATGCTGGTAGCAGAAGCAGCTGCCTATTACCGCAAGCAGGACAAGACTCTGTGGAATGTCCTAATGGAACTGTATGACAGATATGGCCACTATAATGAAGATGAGCCGAATGTTGTTCTGGAAGGACTGGATGGGGCAGCCAGAATCAAGAGAATGATGGCTTATGTCAGAGCCAATCCTCTTACTGAAGTAGCCGGTGCCAAGGTCGTTAAGGTCATTGACTACATCAATGGATATGAAGACATCCCGGCTTCCAATGTTCTGAGATACTATCTGGACAATAACAGCTGGTTTGCCATCAGACCTAGCGGAACTGAGCCGAAGATCAAGTTCTATTTCTACACTGATCAGGACAGTACCGAGAAGGCCAGGGAAGTCAATAAACAGATAAAGGAAGAAGTATTAGCATACGTTAATGCGGTAGAATAGGAAAAAGAATTATGAGTATGGGACCAGGCGGCAGAGGAATGCGCGGTGGTTTCCTTACTGAAGAAGAAAAGAAAAACCAGCCAAAGGTAACTAAGGAACTGCTTGTCAGGGTCTTCAGTTACCTTGCTCCTTATTGGAAACAGCTTGTACTGACTTTAGTACTTATTCTGATATCTTCAGTTCTGAGGATGCAGCCGTCCATTCTGACCGGACGAATTCTTGATGAAGGTTTGATCAACCGTAACATGGATGTACTGATCAAACTGATACTGTTATCACTGGCAGTTACTTTTGGTGCGGAAATGATTGGAGTTGCTGAGAGCTATCTGAATTCCTGGATCGCTCAGCATATCACTTTTGACATGCGCAACAAGATGTATGCACACCTGCAGAAGATGTCTCAGTCATTCTTTACCTCAAATAACCAGGGTGACATCATCACCAGAATGACCAGCGACATTCAGGGCGTGCAGTCCATCATTACCAATACCTTTACCAGCATCATTTCCAATGTGATCACACTTATTGTGGCATTAGTGGCCATGTTCCAGAAGAACTGGATCCTGGCGATCCTGGGCATTG